>NZ_DATEMB010000010.1:0-43255 GCF_035276005.1 Rhizorhapis sp. | reverse complement strand
TCCTTCAAAGACAAGGCAATATATTGCCGGTCATCGAACCGAAAACTTCATCAATAATGGAAAGGACCTTTTTGCATTAACCTTTCCGCACGGCTAGGTATGTCAACGCCTTTGTCGCAACTGTAGTTCCATTATGGATGCGCAATGGCCTATACAACTTCATTTCGCTTCCGATCATGGCCACGATAATTTGACCTTTCAGGACAAATTTCGGAACTCTCGCAACTGCCCGCGCGCTTTATCGGTAGTGACCTGCAATCCAAGGAGATGGAAAATGGCACATACCGACATTGCAACTGGCGAAACCGCAACACTGATCGCATCCGACAAGGTGGAAGGCACCGCCGTTTACAACCGGCAGGGCGAGCGGCTGGGAACGATCAAGAATTTCATGGTCGATAAGATTTCCGGCAACGTTCAATATGCCGTGCTCTCGTTCGGCGGCTTCATGGGTATGGGCGGGGATTATTACCCAATCCCTTGGAACATGCTGACCTATGACACCAGCCAGGGCGGCTATGCCGTGGATCTGGACAAGTCGCTGCTCGAAAACGCTCCCAGGTACAGCAGTGACAAGGAACCGGCCTTCGACCGTGAATATGGCCGCAGCGTCTATGATTATTATGGCGTCACCTACCCCTGGTAACGCAATGAAGCCCCGGCCTTGAGAGGCCGGGGCTCTTTTTTCTTCATCCCCTCCGTTCCCTCACCCAAGCGCGTCTGTCCTTGCTCGGGATCTGTTCCGGCTCCAGCGGCACTTCACCTTCCTCGTCCGGCCCGAAAGAGGGTTCAGGCTCCCGGTGTTGCGGCTCCTGCTTTTTGGGCGGAGCTTCGTTTTTCCCCATTGCCAATCTCCTCTGTGCCTCAGGAAACCGATGCCTTGCCAGTGCCGACATCATCCCGCGCTTTTCCCTTCTTTGTCCGCTGCGCCACTGCTCGCGCACCTGAAAGGACCGGTCCGCAGGAAGCGGCCTTCGCGTCACCAATGTCGACAAACGCCAATATTCCTGCCAGCGGGCTTGCGATGGTCGCCAGGCCAAGCCCTGCCCCGGCTCGTGCCAGCAGCTCGCCACTGATGGGGTCAATCTTGGGCTCGGCAAAATAGCCGCCAACGCCAATCGGCGACTGACCGGAAAAGAGGCTGAACTTTTTGCTGTCGGCTCGTACGGCCAAGTCGATCCGCTCATCCCTGAAGCTGATCGCCCCATTGCCGAGCACCACATTCTTGGCCGTGTCGATCAGTATCGGGTCAGCCGCGGCTACCCCATTCCTCACGGTGAACGCCACCAGACCGCAGTTGATGCTGACCGGCTTTTTGAGTTTCTTCTCAAACATCTTTTGGACAAAAGTGCCGACGTCCAACTCGGAAAGCTCGGTGTTGCGCGTCCACATCGTACCGGCCGGAATGATGATCGCAATCCGTCCGTTCGAATTGGCGAGCGACTTGCGCACGGAATTGCCAAGACCGGTCAATTGCACCCGCGCCTTCAGCACGCCCGAGGTCCCTGACTGCTCCACGCCCCAGCCTGCGAGCAGCCGTCCCATCGGAGTGGGCGACAGGCGAATGTCGTACGCGGTCCTGACCGGCTCTCCGCGCGCGTTGATCTCAATATCCGACGAAAGGAACCCGCCCGCCAGATCAAAGGTCAGCGGCGAGAGGGTGAGCAGGCTCCGGTCAAGCTTCAAGGCCATTGCAATGTTTGAAATGGGGAAGCTTTCTGCCCGAACCCGTGCAATGCTGTATTTGACGTTCGCGTCGAACCGCTTGAGCGCCTCCACCCGAAGCGGCGCGTCCGGGAGGATTCGCGGCCTGCCGCCCACCACCTCCACCGCGCCAGATGCGCCCTGCGCGTCAAGCTTCTGCGGATTGTAGCCGATGAAGGGGCCGATATCGAGAATGTCGACCACCTTGCTTGCAAGGTCGGCATTCAAATGAAGCCGGTCCTGCGGCATGGAAATGGTCAGGCGCCCGGCAAGGTCGCTGTCACCAAAGCGGCCGCGCAGGTGCGTGAAGCGCCATTCATCGCCGGACTTGGTGAGATGCGAGTTGATCCGGTACTGCCTTGTATCGGGGATTGCCACGCCCAGGAAATCGAATAGCAGGCTTAGATTGGGGCCGCGCGCCTGCATGCGGAGGTCGGCGCCTTCAATCTCCGTCGCGCCGGGCAAGGTGCCAGAAACCTCGATCCTTGTGGGACCGGCCTGCGCCTGAAGCGCAAGCTGGTTCTCGCCGCCCGCAACAGTCTCATTGGGTGAAAGCAGGCCGCCAGAGACTGTGAAAGGCCGTCCGCGGATACCGCCGCTGCCCGAAAAACGGATGTCATTTTCAAATTTCGTATCCCGCGCCCGGACCGTATCGATGCCCACATCCGCGTGGAACTGAAGCTGCGGATGGGCATAGCGCAACCTTGTTCCAGCCACCAGGGCACGGCGGATGGTGGGCAGGTCCAGCGGCTTGCCGCGCTGTCGGGGATCACCAAAAGTCCAGGTGTTGCGATCGCCGTCGGCCGACCATTCGAGATCGGCATTTCCCTTGACGATCCGCAGCCAATTGATGCGCTCATCCGGCGTCAGCAAGGAAAAGGTTGCGATCCGCGCCTCCACCAGATCGGCTTTGAAGAAATGCTTCTCGCTCGCCCATTGGGGATTGGCGATGCTGATCTTCTCGGCAAGGAACTTGATGTTGATCGGCGCGAAATAGAGCTGGAAATCGCCGCCGACCTCCACCTTTCGCTCCAGATTGGAGGTGGCGATCCGCTCGAACGGGCCTTTAAGAAAACGCCCCTTGGTGATGTAGAGCACCGCCCAGGCGGCAAAGAGCAGCGCGACAATCCCCAGCACGATCTTCAGCGGCAGGGGCATGCGCCAGCGGCGGCGCAGAGCCTCCACGGGCGGCTCCCCCTCTACTGGGGGCGAATATGCGGGCCCTTCCCTTTGCTGTTCAAGCGACGGACCCTCGGGAGGGATATGCCTGTCCATTGCAGGCTATCAACGATTGGAGTGCAACAAGGGTCCCAAGTGCCTGGGAAGGCGCCATCCCAACACCATTCCGTTCGCTCCGAACGAAGTAGGGGGGCATTGAGATGGCACCGTGTGTCTCGACCTCGCTCGACACGAACGGGGTTAAATTGTTGCGGGTGGGGTAGGGAAATTACCGCCTCACCCGATGGTCTGACCGGTCTTCTCCCAATCGGCGAGAAATGAGGCGATGCCCTTTTCCGTCAACGCATGGTTGAAGAGCGACTTGATCACCGCGGGGGGCATAGTCGCAACGTCAGCGCCGATCTTGGCAGCCTGAAGCACATGGATCGGATGCCGGACTGATGCCACCAGGATTTCCGTGCTGAAATCATAATTGTCGTAGATGAGGCGGATGTCCTCGATCAGTTGCATGCCGTCAAAACCGATATCGTCATGCCGCCCGACAAAGGGAGAAATGAAGGTCGCCCCCGCCTTGGCCGCGAGCAGCGCCTGATTGGCCGAAAAGCATAGCGTCACATTCACCATGCACCCGTCGCTGGACAGCGCCTTGCAGGTCTTGAGCCCGTCAATGGTGAGCGGCACCTTGATCGCGACATTATCGGCGATCCGCCGCAGCACGGCGGCCTCCTTCATCATGCCTTCATGGTCGAGTGCGACCACCTCGGCAGACACCGGGCCATCGACGATGCCGCAGATTTCCTCGACGACCTCAAGGAACTTCCGGCCCGATTTGTGGATCAGCGAGGGGTTGGTGGTAACGCCGTCCAGCAGGCCCGTCGCGGCAAGCTCCCGGATTTCGCTGATATCGGCGGTGTCGACGAAGAATTTCATGGAAATGGCCCTTCATGGCGGGATGATTCGTGGGCCAGTCTATAGCGCCGCCGGGGCGGTGGGGTAAGGACGATGTACTGCTCCTGATGCACGGCTGCGGAAGCAACTGAATCGTCGTCCCTGCGCAGGCAGGGACCCAACTTTTCTTCTACAGTTCCAGGCCAAGAGAAGCGGGGTCCCTGCCTGCGGGCGAAAGCGGCAGTTTATCCTGAGCGCCCGTCCTACGGGCAGTCGAAGGGCAGGGACGACGGATGAGACGGGCAGAATGACTGCATTTACTTCGCTGGAGGTTCACATCCCAGCCTCGCCTGCTCTAGGGAGGACCAATGACTCGCGCCCGCGTCCTTCTCCTCAACGCCGCATTGGGGCCGCTCGACTATCGCGTGCCACACGGAATGGGCGTGGAGCATGGCAGTATCGTCGTCGCGCCGCTCGGCCCCCGGCAGATCGTCGGCGTCGTCTGGGAAGAGGAGCGGTTTCCAGTCGAAACCGTGGGCGACAATCGCTTGCGTCCCTTGCTTCAAACGCTCGATGCGCCCGCCCTGCGCGCTCCGCTCCGGCGGCTGATCGAATGGACGGCGGGCTATTATCTCGCCCCGCCCGCAGCGGTGCTGAGAATGGCCCTGTCCTCCTCAGCTGCGCTCGACGGCGGCCGCATGGTCACTGAATATCGGGCGACTGGAAACGCCCCGGAACGGCTGACGGACAAGAGGACCCAGGCTCTGGAGCGGATCGGAAGCCGGCAGGGGCTGGTGCGGGAGCTTGCGATACTCGCCGGGGTTTCCGACGGCGTGATACGCGGGCTGGTGAAAGCAGGAGCACTTGAGGCGGTGGAGGTCAGCGTCGACACGCCCTTCCCTGCCCCTGACCCGGACTTTGCGCCGCCCGAACTCAGCGGCGAGCAGGAAGCGGCGGCGAGCGAACTCGTCCACGCCGTCCGGGGAGAGAATTTTCAGCCCTTTCTACTCGACGGCGTCACCGGTTCGGGAAAGACCGAAGTTTATTTCGAGGCCATTGCGGAAGCGCTCCGGCGCGGCAGGCAGGTGCTGGTCCTCCTCCCCGAAATCGCGCTGACCGAACCTTTTCTACAGCGGTTCGAAAAGCGCTTCGGCGTCCCTCCGGTCGCCTGGCACAGCGGCCTTCGCCAATCGGAGCGGCGGCGGGCCTGGCGCGCGGCCGCGAGCGGGCAGGCTCAGGTCGTGGTGGGGGCTCGCTCGGCACTGTTCCTCCCCTATGCCAATCCGGGCCTCATTGTCGTGGATGAGGCGCATGAGACCAGCTTCAAGCAGGAGGACGGCGTCCATTATCACGCCCGCGACGTGGCGGTGATGCGCGGCCTGCTTGAAAAATGCCCCGTCGTCCTCGCCTCGGCCACCCCTGCCATAGAGACCCGGCAACAGGTGGCGCTGGGCCGCTACCGCGAAATCAGGCTTCCGGCACGTTTCGGCGGGGCCGAAATGCCTGCGATTGAGGCCATAGACCTTACCCGCGAACCGCCGGAACGCGGCCGATGGATCGCGCCAAAGCTCGTCCGCGCCATGGACGAGGTGCTCGAAAAAGGCGAGCAGGCGCTGCTGTTCCTCAACCGCCGGGGCTATGCACCGCTCACCCTCTGCCGCCATTGCGGCTATCGCTTCCAATGTCCCAATTGCACCGCCTGGATGGTGGAGCATCGCCTGACCCGCCGCCTGGCCTGTCACCATTGCGGTCATGTAGTTCCGACGCCCCGTGCCTGTCCCGAATGCAAGGAGGAGGACGCGCTCGTCGCCTGCGGCCCCGGCGTCGAGCGGATCGCGGACGAGGTGGCACAGCTTTTTCCGCAGGCACGAACCGCGATCGTCACGTCGGACACGCTCTGGTCCCCTGCCAAGGCGGCGGAGTTCGTCCGCTCCATGGATGCGGGGGAAATCGACATCATCGTGGGCACGCAGCTCGTTACCAAAGGCTACCATTTCCCCAACCTGACGCTGGTGGGTGTGATCGACGCCGATCTTGGCCTTGAAGGCGGGGATCTCCGCGCGTCCGAGCGAACATTTCAGCAGATCGCGCAGGTTTCCGGCCGCGCTGGACGCGGCGAAAAGCCGGGCCGCGTGTTCATCCAGACCCGAGAGGCGGGCCACCCTGTAATCAAGGCGCTGGTCCGTGGCGACGCCGACGCTTTTTACACCGCCGAGACCGAGAGCCGCCGCCGCGCCGCCGCGCCTCCCTTCGGCCGTTTCGCCGCCATCATCATCTCGTCGGAAAAGGCCGAGGACGCGCAGGAAACCGCCCGTCTCATTGGCCGCACTGCCCCAGAGGCGGAGGGGATGACCGTCTATGGCCCCGCCCCCGCCCCGCTTGCAGTGCTGCGCGGCCGCCATCGCCACCGCCTGCTGGTCCACGCCCGCCGAGCGCTCGATGTGCAGGATGTGATCCGGGACTGGCTGGGCAAATTGACCTGGCCCGCCAGCACGCGGGTCAGTGTCGATGTCGATCCATACAGTTTCCTATGATCGAATCGCCCTGCAACCGCATCTGCACCCTCGACGATCGCACCGGCTGGTGCCTCGGCTGCTGGCGGACGATCGAGGAGATAATCGAATGGGGCTTGGCCAGCGATGAACGCAAGCGGGAGATATTGGAGGCGCTGGAGGAGAGGCGGAACGGGTGATTTGGGTGAAGAGTGTACCGTTTCCCCCTCCCATGGGGAGAGGATACGAAGGCTTGGCTGCGTGCAGCCTGGCCGGAGTTGGTGAGGGGTTGTGCGTTACTGAGTGGGCAGAACCCCTCACCCAACTGCGACTAGGACTGGCTTCGCCAATCCAAATCTGCATATCCCTCTCCCTCCGGAGAGGGTGGATACCTCTAGCCTTACCGTTATCCTCCCACTATATCCGCCCAGCCAGAAGGTCGGGCGGCCGCCGGCACGGGTTTACCGTGCGGGAGGAAAGTCCGGGCTCCACGAAACAGCGGTGCCGGATAACATCCGGCGGGGGTGACCCCAGGGACAGTGCAACAGAGAGCAGGTCGCCCAGCCCGCAAGGGCTAAGGCTTCGGCCAGGCGAAAGTGAAAGGGTGCGGCAAGAGCGCACCGCGGACCCGGCAACGGGGACGGCATGGTAAACCCCACCGGGAGCAAAACCGAATCGGGGCGGCGCGCGGGCTTCACGCCCGCTAGGCAGTTTCGGCCGAGATCGCCCGGGTTGGTTGCTTGAGCCGCGCAGCAATGCACGGCCTAGAGGAATGGTCGCCCAATTCCGGGAAACCGGAATGGACAGAACCCGGCTTACAGACCTTCTGGCGATTTTCGATAAAGGCCCTTCTGGTCTTGATGGGGGGATGCCGTTACATTGAAGGGGCTATGGCACGACCGACACGATCCAATGACTGGGGATTTCCCCGCTGGCGGGGCTATGGCGCTGCGCGCGAGGCGGAACAGGTCCGCATTTGCGACCGGCACGGCTGCGACGCGCCGGGCAATTGCCCAGCTCCCAAATCGCCGAACAGCCGTGAACGCTGGCATTTTTGCGCCGCGCATGCGGCGGAATATAACCGGAACTGGGATTATTTTCAGGGCCTTGATGCTGAAGAAGCCGCAAAACGCGAGGCCGATGAGCGCCGGGATGCGAGCGGTTTTCAGGATAGCGCCTTTTACGGCTGGGGCGGGCCAGGCGACGGCACCCGCTCTCGCGACGAAATGCGGGCGCTCAGCGTGCTGGAATTGGAAAGTGATGCCGATTTTGAAGCGGTGAAGAAAAGCTGGCGGCGTCTTGCAAAGGAAAACCATCCTGACGTGAAACCCGACGACGCGGAGGCCGCCAACCGTTTCCAGGCCATACAGGCTGCTTATGAAGTTCTCAAATCCGCCGAGGAACGGCGCGAGTGGCGGCCCGATTGACCAAAACCATATCTTCCAACTGGCAGAACAGCATCCTCATTTGCCGTAAATGTTCAAAGCGCCTGGGCGGTGGCTTCGGCCCCGACGGTAAAAAGCCTCTGGCCAAGGCGCTGCGCAAGCATCTGGGCCTCAGGAAGGGCCGCAAGGCTGCGGCTGGCATCATAGAGGTCGGCTGCCTTGGCGTTTGTCCCAAGGGCGCCGTGACGCTGGTAAACGGCAGCGCGAGCCGCGAGTGGCTGCTGGTGCGGCCGCGAACTGACCTCGCCACCTTGGCTGAGGAACTGGGCCTCAACTGAGTATCCGGGCCGCGTCGACCGACACGGCCCGTATAAGCGTCAGACTGCGTGGGCCAGCGTAGGTGCGTCGGCGTCGGCGTTGCCCAATTCGAACTGCCTCACCATTTGCGCCAGATTGAAGGCTTCCTCATTGAGGCTGTTGGCGGCCGCATTGGTTTCTTCCACCATGGCGGCATTCTGCTGCGTGGCCTGCTCCATCTGCCGGACGGCGGCGTTTACCTGCTGCATATTATCGGCCTGTCCCGCCGAAGCTTCCGAAATCGCCTGCGCCTGAACGCGGATGTCACTCACCTTGCCGACGATCCGGTTGAGAGCTTCGCCGGTGCGCCCCACCAGCACAACACCATTTTCCACCTGTTGGGAGCTTTCATCGATCAGGCCCTTGATGTCCCTTGCCGCTTCGGCAGAGCGTTGCGCAAGGCCGCGCACTTCGCTCGCCACGACCGCAAATCCCTTGCCTGCATCGCCGGCCCTCGCCGCTTCCACCCCGGCATTCAGGGCAAGCAGATTGGTTTGAAAGGCGATGCCGTCGATCAGGCTGATGATGCTCGCAATTTCCTGGGACGATTTTTCTATGGCATCCATGGCCGCGACAGCTTCCCGCACGATCATCCCGCCTTCCGTCGCTTCCTGATCAGCCTCGGCCACAGTTTCGTTCACATGACGGGCACGGTCGGCGGTATCGCGGACAGCGCCTGTGATCTCATTCATCGCCAAAGCCGTGCGTTCGAGCGATGTGGCCTGATTCTCGGTCCGCCGCGCAAGGTCATGGGCCGCCGAACTGATTTCCGTGACACCAGTCTCCATCTTTCCGGCGGATCGGGACAATTTGCCGAGCGCCACCTGCAGGTCGGGCACGGCACGATTGAAATCTTCCTTCAGCTTGGCGAACGGACCGGTCAAATCGCTATGGACCCGGACCGCCATGTTGCCGCGCGCAAGCTCCTCCAGCCCCTTACCGATGCTGGAAACCAGCAGCTCCGTCTGCTCGTCCTTCGCACGTTCGGCTTCCTGACGCGATCGTTCGGCGCTGGCGAGCTGGTCGCGAAACCGGGCAATAGCGCGAGCCAGGATCCCAACTTCGTCGCCGCGCTTTGTTTCCAGGTTGGGGATATCGAGATCGCCCCTGGATAGCGCATCCATCGCCTGCGTCATCTTCGGCAACTGCCGCACCGAGGCCATCGCCCACCAGGCTATTGCAGCGCCCAGAACCAGCGCCCCGGCGCAGATCATGAGGATCAGCGTCTGAAATTGCTCAGCCGTCGCCCTGGCCTGAGCGCCGATCGCCTTATTGCGCCCCTCCTGCAGGTCGATGAATTGATTGATCTGCTTCAGCCATTGGACGAACAAAGGCCGGGCCTCACGGAGGAGCAGTACCTGCGCCGCCGCTCCATCGCCAGCGATGCGCAGGGCAATGATCCTTTGGACCACCGGCAGCGTCTGCCGTTCGGTTTCCTTTATGCTGTTCAATATGGACATTTCTTCGTCCGACGGCTTCTTGTCTGGAACGAGCATGTCGTCCAGCGGAGCTGCAGAACTGGCGTAATTCGCCGCAAGCCGGTCTATGTCTGCAATGGCCGCCTTAAGCTCGGCCGGGTCGGTCACCAGCACAACATCCCGGATGTCGATCGAACGGTCATGAACACTGCCGCGAAAGTTGATGGCATAGCGCTGCTTGACGCTGTTCACGTCGTTGATCGTCGCCAAATCCGCATTGATGCTTTGGACCCTGTTTATGCTAACCGTCGCCAGGGCCACCAGCAGCAATAATATACCGGCAAAGCCGACGATCAGCCGCATCACCATCTTGTGTTCAATCAAACCTGTCATCACGTGTAAAAATCCTGTGTATGCATCCGACGCAGACAAGAACGGACTGATTTCATGGAATTTTTCCCGGCCGTGACGATTTTTCCGGTCGGCCATAAGGAAAGCTCGCATGCCGTAACGGCAAGTTCGTGAATCCCTTGGATGGATGGTTGGCGTTTGCGCTCCAACTGCTATATTGCACCGCAATATGGCTGACCGGTCCCCCCACCCCCGGCGCGAAACCGCTTCCCCCCTGCCGCTGCCGGACCGGGTGGCGCTGGTGTTGCAGGGCGGCGGCGCGCTGGGAGCCTATCAGGCTGGCGTCTATGAAGCGCTGCATGATCGCCTGATCGCGATCGACTGGGTCGCGGGCATTTCCATCGGCGCGGTGAACTCCGCCATCATCGCTGGCAATCCGCCGGAAAAGCGCGTGGCGAGGCTGCGGCAGCTTTGGGAAATGGTAAGCGGCGGACTGCCCAATTTCTGCCTGCCGCCCGACGGCGAGATTCGGGAAGCAGCGCATCTGACCGCTGCCGCTGCTGTTGCGGCCTTTGGCGTACCGGGCTTTTTCCGGCCCCATCTGATCCCGCCGCAGTTCGCGCCCAAAGGCAGCATGAATGCGATCAGCTATTATGACACCTCGCCCCTGTTCGAAACCCTCAATGAACTGGTCGATTGGGAGCTTCTGAACCATGGGCCGGTCCGGCTGTCCGTTGGCGCAGTCAATGTGATGACCGGCAATTTCATTTATTTCGACAATCAGGACCCGCACTGGCGCGGCAAGATCGGCCCGAAGCATATCATGGCATCGGGCGCCCTGCCTCCCGGCCTGCCTCCCATAGAGATCGAAGGCGATTTTTATTGGGATGGCGGCATGGTGAGCAACACGCCGCTCGCCCATGTGCTGGACCATATGGGCGGCGACGGCCTGCTCTTTCAGGTCGATCTCTTCCCCGCACAAGGACAGATGCCCAGGCAAATGACCGATGTCTGGTCGCGGCAAAAGGATATTCAGTACAGCAGCCGCACCCGCCAGGTGACCGACAATTTCCTGCGTCGCCACCGCGAACATGGCCTTGTCCGCAAGCTGCTTCGCAAGCTTCCGGCTGAACTAAGGGATGATCCGGTGGTGAAGGAACTGCAGGAACTCAACCATTGCGGCGCGGTTAATATCGTTCATTTCATCTACCGCAGCCATGCCTGGGAAAGCGGCGCGCGCGATTTTGAATTTTCCCGCGCCACCATGCTGGATCATTGGGCTCAGGGGCATGAGGCGGTGGAAGGGGTGATGTGCAAGGGGGACCTGATCGCCCAGAATATCATCGACGGCAAATCATCGACTTTCGACCTCGACCGTCCAGACCATCTCAAGGAGAAGAAGGCATGATCCTGAAGGGCAAGACCGCACTGATCACAGGTTCCACCTCTGGCATTGGCCTAGCCTATGCCAAGGCACTTGCGAGCGAAGGCGCCAACATCGTCATCAACGGCTTTGGTGATGCGGGTGCGATCGAAGCCGAACGCCAGGGGCTCGAAGCCCTGAGCGGTGGCCGCGCGCTTTACAATGACGCCGATCTCACCAAGGTCGAGGCAATCGAGCAGATGATGGCCGCCGCTGCGGAAGCCTTTGGCGGGGTGGACATCCTCATCAACAATGCCGGTATGCAGCACGTGGCGCCCGTCGAGGAATTTCCCGTCGACAAATGGGACCTCATCATCGCCCTTAATCTCAACGCCGCCTTCCACACCACGCGTCTTGCGCTGCCTTATATGAAGCAGAAGAAGTGGGGCCGGATCATCCAGACGGCATCGGCCCACTCCCTGACTGCCTCCCCCTTCAAATCCGCCTATGTGACAGCCAAGCATGGCCTTGCGGGCTTTACCAAGACCGTTGCGCTGGAAACGGCGACCTTCGGGATCACGGCCAATTGCATCAGCCCCGGCTATGTCTGGACGCCCCTCGTCGAAAATCAGATCCCCGACACCATGAAGGCGCGGAACATGACGCGGGAGCAGGTGATGAACGATGTTCTGCTCGCTGGCCAGCCGACCAAGCAGTTCGTGACGGTCGAACAGGTCGCCGCCACGGCCCTGTTCCTGTGCCGCGATGAGGCAAGCAACATCACTGGCGCCAATATCTCGGTCGATGGAGGCTGGACGGCGCAATGACCGGAAAAAGGCTCTGGCCTGCCGTCACTGCACTGATGCTTGCCGCATGCAGCGGCACGGATGAAGAGCTTGCCTCACCTGCCCCAGCTCAGGACACTGGATGGAAAACGGTCGCCACAGAGGCTGACCGCGACCGGCTGCGGCGCTGGTGGGACGCCTGGCAGGAAGCTCTCGCCGATGCCAGGGAAGCGGGACACGGCGCCGACATAGAGGCTCAGGGCTCCTTGCTGGTGCCAGATGCAGCCGTTGACCGGCCTGATTTGCCACCGGGACATTATCGCTGCCGGACGATCAAGTTGGGCATTAAGGGCGAAGGCGGGCTCGCCTATCTCGCTTACCCTCCCTTCGACTGCGCGGCGCAAGTGCAGGATGGATTGACGAAGCTGGTGAAGCTTACGGGCTCGCAACGGCCGGTGGGGCTTGTCTATCCCGACACCAGCCGCCGGTCTGTCTTCCTCGGGGCCCTGGAACTGGGGGACGAACAAGCGCCCATGGCCTATGGCATTGATGCCAGCAGGGACATGATCGGCCTTGTCGAACGGATCGGCCCCCGCACCTGGAGGCTGGTGTTTCCCTGGCCTGCATTTGAATCGAAGCTGGACGTGGTGGAGCTTGTCCCGGCGAGTGAGTGAGTGGATCGCCTAAATCCGTCGTCCCTGAACACGTAGGCAGGGACCCCGCTTTTTTTGCAGCAATTCATCGGAGACCTCCATGCGTCACCTCTTCCTCGCTCTACCGCTCCTGTTCGCTACGCCGGCCGCTGCCGATACGCTGTCCAGCAAGGTGGCCGCCGATATGCCCTCGCTCATGCAGTTATACCGGCACCTGCACGCCAATCCGGAATTGAGCTTCCAGGAAGTGAAGACCGCCGCATTGCTGGCAAAGGAAGCGCGCCACCTTGGTTTCCAGGTGACAGAAAAGGTCGGCGGAACAGGCGTCGTGGCGGTGATGCAGAACGGCCCCGGTCCCGTGCTCATGGTCCGCGCGGACATGGACGCCCTGCCGGTCGTGGAGCAGACCGGCCTCCCCTTTGCATCGAAGGTCCAGGCAACCACGGATGAAGGCATAGAATCTGGTGTCATGCATGCCTGCGGCCATGACACGCACATGGCGGCCTGGCTGGGCACCGCGCGCAGGCTCGGCGAGATGAAGGACCAATGGTCCGGTACACTGGTCATGATCCTGCAGCCAGCCGAGGAGCGCGGTGCTGGCGCACGGATGATGCTGGAGGACGGCCTTTTCACCCGCTTTCCCAAACCCAGCCATGTCATCGCCTTTCATGATGCCGCCAACATCCCTGCCGGCGTCATTGGCTACACACCGGGCTATGCGCTCGCCAATGTGGACAGTGTCGACATCGTGGTGAAGGGTGTCGGCGGCCATGGCGCCTATCCGCACACGACGAAGGACCCGATCGTGCTCGCCAGCCGCATCGTGACAGCGCTGCAAACACTGGTCAGCCGCGAAATGGATCCGCAGGACCCTGCCGTCGTCACCGTCGGCAGCTTCCATGCCGGATCCAAGCATAATGTCATTTCCGATCAGGCGACGCTGCTGCTGACCGTGCGCAGCTATTCCGACGCCACCCGGCAGAAACTGCTGGACGGCATAAGACGCATTGTGCGGGGGGAAGCGATTGCCGCCGGTATCCCTGAACAACTGATGCCGGTGGTGACGCTCAAGGACGAATTCACGCCCTCCACCTATAATGTTCCGGCTTTCACGGAACAGATGGCGGCCCTCTTCACGCAGCGCTTCGGCAAGAACCGTGTCGTGGAAACTCCCGCCTCCATGGGTGGCGAGGATTTTGGCCGCTTCTACCGCGCCGACAACAGCCTTCAGAGCCTGATCTTCTGGGTCGGCGGCGTGTCTGCCGAAAATATGGCAAAGGCCGCCAAGGGCGAGACGCTGCCCTCATTGCACAGCCCGTTCTGGGCGCCCGATGCGGCAACGGTGATTTCCACCGCTACCGAGGCGCTGACTACGGCTGCGCTGGAGGTACTGAAGAAATAGAGGATTGCCGTCAGCTCGCCAGCGGCACGCTGCCCTGGCCTGCCCATATCAGCCAGAATTGCGCGATATCCCGCCACGGGCCGCTGACCGCCGAAAGCACCTGCTTCGCCCCTTCCCTGTCGCCTGAGCGCGCAAGGGCTATCCCGAGCCGGGTATTCAGTTGCCCTGCGTCGGCGGGGCTCTGGCTCAGCGCCTTGCGATACAGTTCCGCGGCCTTGGCATATTCGCCGATGGCCAGATGACCGTCCGCCGCCTCGACTGCTCCTCCAGCCTTGGCGGCGAGCGTTGCCAGCGCGGCCTTCTCCTTTGTGGCACGGGCATTCGCCGTTTTGTAGATGCTTGCTGTAGCCGTATCGCTGTCCAACAGCTTGCCAGCAGCACGCCCTGCTTCCACGACTGCCTTCACTTCCCCATGCTGGCCACTCTGCGCCGCTGCTGCCGCGTAGGCATGATAATCGCGCTCGCTCGCCATTGCCCCAGCGGCCAATTGCAGGCGGTATAGGTCCAGCTTCATCGCCTGCGTCAGCGCAGGATTATCAAGATAGTTGCTGATCGCCGTCCGCCAGTTCTGAGGCGAAGGAAAGCTTGCGAGTTTCTGGCCGTACCAACCAGCAACGGCAGGCCAATCCTTGAGCTTATAGGATATGGCGGCGGCACGATCATACCAGCTCTGATCCACCGCTCCGCCGCTGGCTTTCTGTTGCGCCATGGCTTCCCTGAGCAGCGCCATTCCTTCCGCCGTTTTGCCGGCCCGCAGATTGGCATCGGCGAGCAGGAGGGCCAGTTGGGGGCTTTTATAGCCTAGCTGCCGCGCATAATTCAGTTGGGCGACGGTATCATTCCACTCATTCAGCGTGTAGCTGAAATAACCCGCCAGATAGCGCAAATAGGGAAGTTCATTCTGCGGGGCACCGCCACTGTCCAGCATCGCCGTTATCGCCTTGCGCTGGGCGACGGGATCAGCGCGCTTGGCAGCGAGCTGCATCCGCAGGGCAGCTACCGAATATTTCTCGCCCGGCGTTGCTGCCATGGCCTCCAGCGACCCGATCTGTCCGCTGGCGCCAGCGAAATCGCCAAGATCGACTGTCGACTGCGCATTGCGGGCGGCTTCACGAAACGCCTTGCTGAGTTCGAACCCGGAGGCCTT
This sequence comes from Rhizorhapis sp., assembly GCF_035276005.1. Lineage (NCBI taxonomy): Bacteria > Pseudomonadati > Pseudomonadota > Alphaproteobacteria > Sphingomonadales > Sphingomonadaceae > Rhizorhapis > Rhizorhapis sp. Next base: position 28,131 of record NZ_DATEMB010000010.1, on the reverse strand, counting down.
CTCCTTTGCGTTCCCAGCGATCGACGGAGCAGAAAGAAGCAAAGCCCCGAAAAGGATCGCTGCATGCGATCGGGCCAGCCGGGCAACATAGGTCATGGAGAACTCCCAAATCAGCCGGAGTCAAAAAGGGGAGCGGAGAAAAATTCCCCGCTCCCGTTCGTAAAGCCTGTTTCCGCTCAGGCCTGCTTGCTCAGCCAAAGCAGCCAGAATTTGGCGATGTCCTGCCTCGGTCCGGTCACTTTTTCAAGGGCGGCCTTGGCGCCTGCCTTGTCGCCCGATTTTGCAAGGGCGATGCCGAGGCGCGTATTCACTTCATTGGCGTCCACCGATCCCTTCTGAAGCGCGATATTGTAGAGCGCGGCGGCCTTCGCATATTCGCCGTAGCCGAGATAGGCGTTGGCGGTGGACGCAGCGATCTTGCCGTTCGCGGCCTTGGAGGCGTCCCGCTCGCCCGAAGGCAAGGAGGCCTTGTCGCCCGCGACGCGGCTGTTGGCGATCTGATAGATTTCGGCAAGCTTGGTGGGCGCTACCTTGCCCTTGCTGCGTCCCTCGTCGATCACCGCCTTTGCTTCGCCGGGAAGACCGCTGCTGACTGCCGCCTCAGCATATTCAGAATAGTCAAATTCGCTTTCCAGCGATCCGGTGGTCCGCATCAGGCGCATGAGGTCCAGATTTTCGGCCTTGCCAAGGGTGCGGTGCGTATCCTGGTAGCCACGCAGCAGGCTCCGCCAGTTCTTGGCGCTGGGATCGGCCTCCACCGTGAACATGGCCCATTCGCTTGCTTCGGGCAGTCCGGCGACATAAGCGACCTGGAAGCCGCGCTCATACCATGCGGCCGGCACAGGCTTGCCTTCGCCCTTCTCTACCTCGATGGCTTTTTTCAGATGCGGGAGCCCCGCCTGCACAGATGCCTTGCCTTCGGGCGTGAACTGATTGCCCTTGGCCGTGGCGAGCGCCTTCTTGAAATAGGATTCGGCGAGCAGCACATGCGGCGCGCTGCCCGGATAGCCCGCCGCCGCAGCCTTTTGCAGATGGGCGATGGCAGAGTCGGGATCATTGGCTTTCAGCGCAAAATCGGCGGCATAGAATTCATATTTGCCAACCTCTGCAGCCGGTGCCGCTCCGCTCGCCAGCATGCCTTCGATTCCGGCCCGCTGAAGCTTGGCGTCGCTGGTTCCAAGGCCGAGCTGCAGCTTGAGCATGTTGAAGGTGTAGACATCGTCCGGGGTCTTGGCGGCCGCTTCCGCAGCGGCCAGCTTTGCCTGGGCGCCCGCAAAGTCCTTCGCCGTAATCGCCTTCTGAAGTTCGCTGGCCGGCCCCATGAATTCCTTGCTGAAATTCTGCTTTGCCGCCTTCTCCTTTTTCGCCGCCATTGCGGGCGAAGCGCCGACAACGGCAACACCACTGGCCGCAAGCATCAGGCCCAGGGCCATGGTCGAGACGAAACGCATAGAATTACCCTCCAATAGACATCCTCACACGGGTCTGGCGTTCACTAATTCGAGCTTTCGCCCCGCACAAGACCAATGAAGCAGACATTGGCTAGTCAGTCGCGACTGAATACCGCTTGAACGCTTTTGATCCGACTAAACGCATCTCTTGCACCCTTTGACCCGGCAAACGCCTTGGGCTAGGCGGCTGCGATGCTCGCACTGCTCTCTCCCGCCAAATCGCTCGACTTTAAAACGCCCTTTCCGGCGCTCGACCCCACTTCATTGCGCTTCTCAAAGCAAACCGAGGAATTGGCAAGCGCTGCACGCAAGCTCGAAGCGGCGGACCTCAAACGCCTGATGCACATTTCGGATGCGCTGGCCGAGCTAAACAGGGATCGGTTTGCAGATTTTTTCGCACAGCCGGAGCGGCCCGCTATCTATGCTTTCGCCGGCGACGTCTATGTAGGCTTCGAGGCACGATCATTGCCGGACGAGTGCATCGCCTTCGCCCAGGACCATGTCCGCATTCTTTCGGGCCTTTACGGGCTGCTTCGGCCGCTTGACAACATCCGGCCCTACCGCCTTGAAATGGGGACGCGCTGGGCGCCCAAGGCAAAGAACCTCTATGATTTCTGGGACGACCGGATCGCCCGCCTCATAGCCGAGGACATGGCGGCACTGGGAACCCGAACACTCATCAATCTCGCCAGCAATGAATATTGGAAGGCCGCCCGCGACCATCTCCCCGCCAGCATCCGCATCATCGATGTCGATTTCAGGGAAGAAGGTCCCAAGGGCCTGCGCTTCAACAGCTTCGCCGCAAAACGCGCCCGCGGCATGATGGCCCGCTTCATCTGCGAGAACTTCCTGGCGGATTGCGAATCGCTGAAATCCTTCGACAGCGACGGCTATGCCTTCGATGCGGAGAATTCGACTGGAAATATGTGGCGGTTCGTACGGCGTTAGCCTCGCGCGCATGCGCGCGCGGAGGGGGTGACAGGCCCCTGCCCCTTCGCTAGAACCGTTTCGACCTGCAACCCAAGCCAAAAGAGACAGACATTTGAGCACCGACGAGACGACCCTCGCCGACCCTTCGGACATCAGCCCCATCAACATCGTCGATGAGATGAAGTCGAGCTATCTCGACTATGCCATGTCTGTCATCGTCAGCCGCGCCCTTCCCGATGTGCGCGACGGCCTCAAACCGGTGCACCGCCGTATTCTCTACGCCTGTCATGAGGCTGGTTATGTCGCCGGTCGGCCCTATCGCAAGTCAAGCCGCATCGTCGGCGACGTCATGGGTAAATATCACCCGCATGGCGACAGCGCGATCTATGACGCGCTCGCCCGCCTGGCGCAGGACTGGTCGATGCGCGTCATGCTCATCGACGGCCAGGGCAATTTCGGCTCGATGGACCCCGATCCCCCAGCGGCGATGCGCTATACCGAAGCGCGCCTGGCAAAGGTCACCAACGCCCTTCTCGACGATCTCGATAAGGACACGGTCGATTTCCAGCCCAATTATGACGCCTCCGAAAGCGAGCCGCAGGTCCTGCCTGCGCGCTTTCCCAATCTGCTGGTCAATGGCGCTGGCGGCATTGCCGTGGGTATGGCGACCAACATCCCGCCGCATAATCTGGGCGAAGTGATTGCGGCTTGCCTGGCCTATATCGACAATCCAGGAATCACGGTCGACCAGCTTTTCGAGATCATCCCTGGCCCTGACTTTCCGACAGGCGCCCTCATATTGGGCCAGTCGGGCGCCCGGTCGGCCTATCATACGGGGCGTGGCTCCGTCATCATGCGCTCGCGCCATGAAATCGAGGAAGGCCGCGGGGACCGCCGCTCCGTCGTACTGACCGAAATTCCCTATCAGGTGGGCAAGTCCGGCCTCGTCGAAAAGATCGCCGAAGCCGCCAAGGACAAGCGGATCGAAGGCGTCTCCGACATTCGCGACGAGTCCAACCGCGAAGGCGTGCGGATCGTCATCGATCTCAAGAAGGACGCCACGCCCGACGTCGTGCTCAACCAGCTCTGGCGGCATACCCCCGCTCAATCGAGCTTCCCCGCGAATATGCTGGCCATCAGGGGCGGACGGCCGGAGCTGCTCAACCTACGGGACATCATCGAGGCCTTTGTCAGGTTCCGCGAAGAGGTCATCACCCGCCGCACCAAGTTCGAACTCAACAAGGCGCGCGAGCGGGCGCATCTTTTGCTCGGCCTTGTCATTGCCGTCACCAATCTGGATGAGGTCGTTCGCATCATCCGCGGTTCGCCGAGCCCCGCAGCCGCGCGTGAAGCCCTGCTTTCGCGTGAATGGCCGGTGGCGGAGATCGCGCCCTATATCCGGCTGGTCGAGGCCGTCGAACATGAGGTGGAGGGCGACACCTACAAGCTTTCCGACCTTCAGGTCCGCGCCATACTCGATCTGCGCCTCCATCGCCTGACCGCCCTTGGCCGAGATGAAATAGGTAATGAGTTACAGGCACTTGCGAGCAATATCGAAGAATATCTCGCAATTCTGGGCGACCGGGTAAAGCTCTATGCCGTCATGCGGGAGGAGTTCGAGGCGATCCGCAATGAGTTCGCCACTCCCCGCCGTTCCGCCATCGCCCCCGCCGCCGATGGCATTGAGGACGAGGACCTCATAGAACGCGAAGACATGGTGGTGACCGTCACCATGCAGGGCTATATCAAGCGCACCAATCTCGACAGCTTCCGGGCGCAGGCTCGTGGCGGCAAGGGCCGCTCGGGCATGGCGACCAAGGACGAGGACGCCGTCACCAATCTCTTCGTCACCAGCACGCACACGCCGGTTCTGTTCTTCTCCAACCATGGCAAGGTGTACCGGATGAAGGTCTGGCGCTTGCCGGAAGGCGGGCCCGCGACCCGCGGCCGACCAATGGTGAACCTGCTTCCGCTGGCGGCGGGCGAAAAGATCCAGACCGTCCTGCCTCTGCCCGAAAGCGAGGAGGAATGGAGCAAGCTGCATGTCGTCTTCGCTACCGCCAGGGGCGGCGTGCGGCGGAACAGCATGGATGCGTTCACCAATGTACCCTCGAACGGCAAGATCGCCATGCGTTTTGAGGAAGACACGGAGGATCGCCTGATCGGTGTCGCCCTTCTGACCGAAGGGGATGACGTGCTTCTGGCCACCCGGCTGGGCAAGGCCATCCGCTTTGCTGCGACCGACGTACGCGAATTCCAAAGCCGCACTTCCACCGGCGTGCGGGGCATGACGCTCAGGGAAGATGACGAGGTCATCTCCCTTTCGATCCTGCACCGCGTGGGCACCACACAAGAGGAGCGCGAGGATTATCTGCGTTTCGCTCCCTGGAAGCCCGAGAAGGAAAGCGAGCCCACAATGTCGGCGGACCGCTATCAGCAGCTCGTGGAACAGGAACAGTTTATCCTGACCGTTTGCGCCAATGGCTATGGTAAGCTCAGTTCGGCCTATGAATATCGCCGTACCGGACGGGGTGGCCAGGGCATCACCAATATCGACAATATCGGCCGCAACGGTCCCGTCGTCGCCAGCTTCCCTGCGAAGAAGGACGATCACCTGATGCTGGTGACCGATCAGGCCAAGCTCATCCGCATGGGCCTCGATTCTCTGCGCGTCATTGGCCGCAATTCGGCAGGCGTGCGTCTGTTCAATGTCGCCGACAATGAGCATGTGGTGAGCGCGGCCAAGATCGAGGAAACAGAGGAAGAGGCCGAGTCCGGAACGGAGGCGTGAAGCCATGGCCGAACTTTTCGCCTACAAAATCCTGACGCGGGACCAATGGGAGGCTTTCCGCGCTGACGGCGTTTTCGAAGGCGCGCCAGTTGATCTCGCCGATGGCTATATTCACCTCTCCGCGAAGTCCCAGACGGCGGAGACGGTGACGAAACATTTTGCCGGGCAGGACGACCTCATCCTGGCAATGGTCGACCTCGCGGCTTTGGGCGGCAAGGTAAAATGGGAGCCGTCCCGTGGCGGGCAGCTCTTCCCGCATCTCTACGGACCGCTTCCCATGAGCGCCGTCGTTACCAAGGCAGTGCTTCGCATAGGCACGGACGGCAAGCACAGCTTCCCGGCCGGGTTTGATTGATTCTGCTGTTCCCGCGAAAGCGGGACCCTTGAACAAGTCATCTTCCCGTCGCCGTCGTCCCTGCGCAGGCAGGGACGACGGCGGAGGAAGCGAGCAAACGCACCCAAATCCTTGCCATCTGCTCAGCAAAGGCTATCTCCGCCGCATGACATATCAGGTTCACATCATTGGCGGCGGGCTCGCGGGCTCGGAGGCTGCATGGCAACTCGCCCAGGCCGGAGTAAAGGTCCGCCTGTCCGAAATGCGCGGTGGCGGCGACATGACGCCGGCGCATCAGACCGATCAGCTTGCTGAACTCGTCTGCTCCAACAGCTTCCGTTCCGATGATGCCGACCGCAATGCCGTCGGCCTTTTGCATGCGGAGATGCGCGCCATGGGCTCGCTCATCATGGCAGAAGCCGACAAGGCGAAGGTCCCAGCAGGCTCCGCTCTTGCCGTTGATCGCGACATCTTTTCGGCCAGCGTGACCCGCACCTTGGCCGCGCATACCAATGTCGAGATCGTCCGGGAGCGGATCGATACCCTCCCCTCCTCAGGCATGACGATCGTCGCCACCGGCCCCTTGACCGCCATGGGCCTGGCCCAGAGCATAGGCGCCGCCACCGGCGAGGAAGCGCTCGCCTTTTTCGACGCGATTGCCCCCATCGTCTATCGCGACAGCGTCGACATGGAGATTTGCTGGATGGCGAGCCGCTGGGACAAGGTCGGACCGGAAGGCGACGGCAAGGACTATATCAACTGCCCGATGACGAAGGAGCAATATCTCGCCTTCCATCAGGGCCTGCTTGACGGCGAAAAGACCGCCTTCAAGGAATGGGAAAGGAACACGCCCTATTTCGAAGGCTGCATGCCGATCGAGGTGATGGCAGAGCGCGGCGTCGACACCTTGCGCTTTGGTCCGATGAAACCGGTTGGTTTGGACGATCCGCGCACGGGCCGCTGGCCCTATGCCGTGGTGCAGCTTCGCCAGGACAATGCACTCGGCACCCTTTGGAACATGGTGGGTTTTCAGACAAAGCTAAAACATGCGGCGCAGGTCGAATTGTTCCGCACCATCCCCGGTCTGGAGAAGGCGGAGTTCGCGCGCCTGGGTGGGCTTCACCGCAACACCTTCATCCAGAGTCCCAAGCTGCTCGACCATCAGCTCCGCCTTAAAAAAGCGCCGCATATCCGCTTCGCCGGACAGATCACCGGCTGCGAGGGCTATGTCGAAAGCTCTGCCGTGGGGTTGCTCGCCGGACGTTTCGCCGCAGCGGAACTGGCAAGCCGATCCCTCCTTCCCCCTCCCCCCGCAACCGCGCTCGGTGCTCTTCTGGGCCATATAACGGGCGGAGCCGAGGTTGAAAGCTATCAGCCGATGAACGTCAATTTCGGCCTTTTTCCGCCGGTCGATGCGCGGATCAAGAAGAAGCAGCGCAAGGAAGCCATGACGTCCCGCGCCAGGGATGAACTCGCCGGATGGATGACGGCGATGGGGTAGTGCTTAAAGATTCCCCTCCCGTTTACGGGAGGGGTTAGGGGAGGGCATGTTGCCGCCGCCCCACAGTCCCTCCCCCGCCCTCTCCCGCAAGCGGAAGGGGAGATCTGGGCTTACACCGCCTCCCCATTCTCCTTCCCGGCGCTACCCACCGAACTGTCGATCAGTCCCGCGCGCATCATCAGCCAGAACAGGATGATCCCCGGCAAGGCAGCCAGGGTGGTGAGCAGGTAGAAATTCACATAGCCAAAGGCTTCGATCAGCGCGCCTGCTGACGTACCGGTCAGGAACCTCCCGACAATGCTCGCCGCCGCAGAGATCAGTGCATATTGCGCAGCAGTGAACCTAAGGTCGCAGAGAGCGGAGAAATAGGCGACCACCGTCACGCCGCCAATGCCGCTCGCGAAATTCTCGAAACCAATGGCGCCCGCCATGCCCCAATTGCTGTGACCAGCAGCGGCAAGCAGCGCGAAGCTGAAGTTCGACATAGCCATCAGCACTAGGCTCAGCAGCACCGAGCGCTTCATGCCCAAGCGCGAATACAGGATGCCGCCGACAAATATGCCGATCAGATAGGCCCAGAAACCAAGCCCAACATCATATATCGCAATTTCGTCATTGGTGTAGCCAAGATCATCGAACAGCAGGCGAAAGGTGAGGTTGGCCAAAGTGTCCCCGATCTTGTGGAGCAGGATGAAGAGTAGCACCAGAAAGGCGCCCCGCCGCTGGAAGAACTCCACCAACGGGCCCTTTATCGAAACCCAGGCTTCGGCCATGCCCCGCCGCTCGCTTGGCTCCCGGTGGCGCGCGGGCTCTCCCATGGCAAGGCCCGTCAGCATCGCGGGCAGTGCAAAGAGCGCGCACGCCAGATAGGCCGCCTCCCATCCGGTCCGGGCAGCCAGCACCAGTGCAAGTCCGCCCGCCGCGACCGACCCGATCCGCCAGCCATATTGCGACATGCCGGAACCGACGCCGAGCTGATCCGGCCTCAGCGTTTCAATCCGGTAAGCATCAATCACAATGTCGAACGTAGCCCCGGCGACCCCCACCAGCACAGCCGCATAGGCCGTTTCAATAAGGCTGGTCTCAGGATTGACGAGCGCAAGGTTCGCAACCGCCGCAATGACGAACAGACCCGCAAGGATCAGCCAGGAAACCCGCTGGCCCAGCCTGCCGAGGACAGGGATATGGACCCCATCGACAATCCAGGCCCAAAGCCATTTGAGATTATAGACCAGGAAAGCGAGGGAAAAGGCGGTCACCGCCTTCTTGTCGATGCCGTCCTGGGCAAGGCGCGTGGTCAGCGTCGCACCGATCATGGCATAAGGAAAACCCGACGAGATCCCGAGGAAAAAGGCCGCAACGGGAGCCGCTTCCGTATAGGGGCGAACACTCTCCGGCAACATCGCGCGCCATCCCCGCGCCTCCTCCACTGCCTCCATCCGATCATGCCTCCGCCAGCAACAAATTGCGGGCGAACCTAAAGAAATTTTGAGCTTTGGCCAGTCAGAACAGCATCAGGGCCTGCGGCAGCCGCCCTGGAGTGGAACCCGCCATGATGGCATCGATCGCCTCAATGGCGGCGAGAAGTTCCTTTTGCGCATAGGGCTTGATGAGGCAGCCAACGGCCAGATGCCGCGCGTCTGCGGGACAATTGGCGGTTACGAACAGCACGGCGATGCCACGATCACGGGCAAGCTGCGCCACGTCCACGCCGCTTCTTTTGCCGTTGAGGCGGATATCGGCCAGCACGAGGTCGATTTCCGCACTTTTGATGACCAGCTCGGCATGGGCGTAGCTGTCCACCGTATCGACGACCTGGTAGCCAGCGTGGGTCAGCAGATGCTCATTGTCGAACGCGACGAGCGGCTCATCCTCGACGATCAGAATCCTGCTGATGACCCGGTCGCCATGTCCAAAAAGCATTGCCGTCCTCGTCCCTTTCCGTCATCAGTCGCGGCGGTTCAGCCATCGAACTGCTGAGGCAATGAACCATAAACGCACAACCCCGGCCGGAAGTCGCCCGCGTTTGGCGCGAAAAAGGAATATTTTCTCTTGTCTCAGAAGAAGGCCCCTCCAGCCCGCAAGCCCGCTTCTCCTGTTCGCGCCAAGCGGCGACCAGGTCAGCAGTCAAGGCCCGGCGGCGCGGCCAAGTCCCCTCGTCCCGAGGCCACGCATTCGGACAAGGGAGAACATCGTGTCGCAAAATTGCTGGCAAGGGCTGGCGTAGCGTCGCGCCGCGAAGTGGAACGGATGATCGCTGAAGGCCGGATTGCGCGGGACGGGGAAGTGATCGGCACGCCTGCGACATTGCTCAAATCGCTCCACGGCGTCACGGTGGATGGCAATCCGGTAAATGAACCCGCGCCCGCCCGCCTTTTTCGCTATCACAAGCCTGCGGGCCTTCTGACAACGGAGCGCGATCCTCGTGGGCGTCCGACAATTTACGACAAACTCCCGGCCGACCTGCCAAGGGTGATGCCTGTCGGCCGCCTCGACCTCAACACCGAAGGTTTGCTGCTGCTCACCACCGATGGGGGATTGAAGCGTCAGATGGAGCTGCCCTCAACCGGTGTGGAGCGCACCTATCGCGCCCGCGCCTATGGCGAAGTCAGCCAGGCGCAGCTTGAGGACCTGATCGAGGGCATAGAGATTGAAGGTATCCGCTATGGCCGGATCGATGCCAATCTGGAGCGGCGCACCGGACGCAATCAGTGGATCGAGCTTACCCTGACCGAAGGCAAGAACAGGGAAGTGCGGCGCGTGCTGGAACATCTGGGCCTGAAGGTCAGCCGCCTCATCCGTACCCGATACGGCCCTTTTATCCTGGAGGACCTTCCTGCCGGAGGTGTTGAGGAGGTGCGGCAGCACGATCTGGTGGTGTTCAGAAAAGGGCTGAAATAAACTCGGCCCAGCGGCAGACAGGTACGAAAGTAAGACCTTCCAACTGACCTTATTTCCGTCGTCCCTGCGCAGGCAGGGACCCCGCTTCTCTTTGAGATGGTTGAAGAACCAGCGGGCTCCTGTTTCGCAGGAGCGACGGCTCAGTTTTTCCTCCATGTCAGCAACAGAGGCTCGATCGGCACCACGCCCTTTCGCGAAAACCTGATCTTCCCGCCCGGCAAGCAGCTTTTTTGTGACAAAAGGGCGACAAACGGCTTGCTTCTCTCTATATGCGCGGGCAGGAGGCGGCGAGAGGCCGCTCAGGCTGCGGCGACCGGGTTTTCGACAGATGCTTACGACCAATCCTTTCGACGACGATAAACTGCGCGAGGAATGCGGAGTTTTCGGGATAAGCGGCGCTGAGACCGCCTCTGCCATAGTGGCGCTGGGGCTGCATGCCTTGCAGCATCGTGGCCAGGAAGCCGCGGGAATCACCAGTTGGGACGGCACGGAATTCCACACCCATCGTGCGATGGGCCATGTTGCCGGAAATTTCGACCGCGATGACGTGATCCGCAGCCTTCCCGGTGGCGTGGCCTGCGGTCATGTCCGCTATTCGACCACCGGGGAAACCGCGCTCCGCAATGTGCAGCCGCTTTATGCCGAACTTTCTTCGGGCGGCTTTGCAGTGGCGCATAATGGCAATATCTCCAATGCCATGAAGCTCCGGCGAGAGCTTATCCGCCGCGGTTCCATCTTTCAGTCGACCTCCGACACCGAAGTCATCATCCACCTGGTCGCGACGTCCACCTACCGCACCCTTCTCGACAAGTTCATCGACGCGCTGAAACAGGTCGAAGGCGCCTATTCCCTGATCGTCATGACGCCCGAAGGCATGATCGCCTGCCGCGATCCGCTTGGCATCCGTCCCCTGGTCATGGGGAAGCTGGGCGACGCCACGATCTTCGCATCGGAAACGGTTGCCTTCGATGTGGTGGGCGCGGAACATGTGCGCAGCATTGAACCGGGTGAACTGGTGATCGTGCCGAACAATGGGGAAGTGCGTTCCATCCGCCCCTTCGGAGATCATCACGCCCGCCCCTGCATTTTCGAACATGTCTATTTCTCGCGGCCGGATTCGATCGTGGATGGCTCCTCGGTCTATTCGGTGCGCAAGGCCATCGGCGCGCAGCTTGCCGTCGAGAACCCGGTCGAGGCGGATTTCGTCATTCCTGTACCGGACAGCGGCGTTCCCGCCGCCATCGGCTACGCCCAGCAATCGGGCATTCCCTTTGAGCTTGGCATTATCCGCTCCCATTATGTCGGCCGCACCTTCATTCAGCCGGGCGACAAGGTCAGGCATCTTGGCGTCAAGCTGAAGCATAACGCCAATCGCGCGCTGATCGACGGCAAGCGCATCGTGCTGATCGATGACTCCATCGTGCGCGGCACGACCTCGCTTAAGATCGTCCAGATGATGCGCGAAGCGGGTGCGAGCGAGGTCCATATGCGCATCGCCAGTCCGCCGACCAGGCATAGCTGCTTCTATGGCGTCGACACCCCCGAACGCGCCAAGCTTCTGGCCCATAAGCTGGACGTCAATGGCATGCGTGATTTCATCCATGCGGACAGCCTCGCCTTCCTTTCCATTGACGGCCTTTACAAAGCGCTTGGAGAAGTGAAGCGCGCTGACATCCGTCCCCAATATTGCGACGCCTGTTTCACCGGGGACTACCCCACCACCCTAACCGATCAGGATGAGGCGCAGGTGACGGACCAGTTCTCGCTGCTGCAGGAACGCGTGGTTTCCTGATCTTTCCACATTGTCCGGCTCGTCCGGGTTGCGTCTGTCGAAGACCTTCCTTTCACTGATGGGGGAAGCCTTCCACAGGCTCAGGGCGAACGGGAAAAAGCACAAAGGCTCACATGACCGACCACCCCCTCACCGGCAAATTGGCTCTCGTCACTGGCGCAAGCCGCGGCATTGGCGCTGCAACGGCGGTGGCGCTGGGAGAGAGGGGCGCGCATGTGATCATCACCGCCCGCACGTCGGGCGGACTGGAGGAAGTGGAAGAGCGTATCCATAAGGGCGGCGGCAGCGCCACCATTGCTCCGCTGGACCTGACCGACGGCGAAAGCATCGGCCGCCTTGCCAATGCCGTGGCCGAACGCTGGGGAACATTGGACATATTGGTCCTCAATGCAGCGATGCTCGGCACCTTGGCTCCCGTCAGCGCCATAGACGCCAAGGAATTCGCGCGGCTCATCACGCTCAACCTGACCGCGCAACAGGCGCTGATTGCGGCCTTTGACCCGATGCTCCGCAAAAGTTCGGATGGCCGGCTTGTGGCGATCACCTCGGGAGTGGCTCAAAATCCGCGCGCCTATTGGGGTGCCTATGCCGCTTCGAAAGCTGCTTTAGAAACATTGGTCACGGCCTATGGCGAGGAAGTGAAGAATATCAGCGCTGTCCGCACCGCCATACTCGACCCCGGTCCCACCCGAACGGCCATGCGCGCCAAGGCCTATCCCGGAGAAGACCCCGCCACGCTGAAAAGCCCGGAGGCCGTTGCGGAGATTCTCGCAGGGCTGGTAACCGATGACATTCCCACCGGCTTTCGGACGCGGCTGGAGCGCTGAATTCCAGGCCCGTGCCAAATTCGCTTGGCGCCCGGCCCCTTAGATGATGTCGCGAAACTCACGCAGGACATCCCGGTAGAGCTTTCGCTTGAAAGGCACGATCAGATCGGGAAGCGTGTCCGGGTCCGCCCATTTCCAGGCGCGAAATTCCTGATGGTCGGTCTTGATGTTCACATCCTCATCGGTGCCGGTAAAGCGAACCAGGAACCAGATCTGCCTCTGCCCCCGGTAGCGGCCCTTCCATATCTTGCCGACCAGTTCGTCGGGCAGGTCATAGAAAAGCTCTTCCTTGGCCTGAGCCAGAAATTGCAGATGCTCTTCCGCTATGCCCGTCTCTTCACCTATTTCGCGAATGGCAGCGGTTCGAGGATCTTCGCCTTCATCAATGCCCCCCTGGGGCATTTGCCACGCTTCGACTCTGGTATCGAGCCGTTGTCCGACAAACACCTTGCCTTCATAGTTGACCAGCATCACGCCCGCACAAGGGCGGTAGGGAAGCGTCTCCAGATTAGCGTCCATATATTCCTTCGCTCATGGAGCCCCATTTATCTTTGAACCGGGCGAGTCCCGCCCAGATATCGCCAGCGGAGGAAGGTATCGCCTTGGCAAGGTTAATTAAACCGTGAATGTTACCCCCTCCCTCCCAAGAGGCCAGCGGCACAGCTTGTTCGATGCACGACTTGGCAAGGCGCCGCCCCTCGTCGCAGTGAATCGCAGCCAGTCCCTGTCAGGCCCGCGGCAGAGTTTCCATGCAGCGAATCTGCTGCAACAAAAAACGCATTCCGCGTCCATCTCCTGATTGCTCCCAGGCTTGGAAATCCATATCTGATTAAGGTGTATGGCTCGGGGCCGCCCCGTCTCGCCTGCAAAAGGAAGATTGCGTTATCCGCACATTTTCTTTTTTGAAACAGGGTTTGGAGACGCGTAGGAGGCTCGTGCGCGACGACGCGATTTGTGACAGGATGAAGAATATGGCGACAGCCGCCCATGATTTTACGACCGAAGCAGCCTCCGCTGCACCAGCGCCTGAGGCGGTGGTCGTTCGCTTTGCAGGCGACAGTGGCGACGGCATGCAGTTGACGGGGGGACAGTTCACCCTTTCCACGGCGCTGGCCGGGAATGACCTTGCGACCTTTCCGGACTTTCCCGCCGAAATCCGTGCCCCGCAAGGAACGCTGTTCGGTGTGTCGGCCTTTCAGATCAATTTCGGCTCGACTGAAATCAACACGGCGGGCGATGAACCCGACGTCCTGATCGCGATGAACCCGGCGGCGCTCAAGACCAACGTCAACGCATTGAAAGCCGGCGGTCTCATCATCGCTGACGAGGGCGAATTCAACGAGCGCAATCTTGCGAAGGCGAAATATGACAGCAATCCTTTGCAGGACGGCAGTCTTGCCAAATGGCAACTGCTCGCCTTCAACATTTCCCAGCATACGCTGGACAGCGTCAAGGAATTCGGCCTTGGCAACAAGGAAGCACTGCGCTGCAAGAATATGTGGACGCTGGGCCTGGCGCTCTGGATGTTCGACCGCGACCGGCAGCCGATCATTGACTGGCTAAAGGCAAAGTTCGCAAAGAATCCGGTTTTGGCCGATGCCAATATCGCTGCGCTGAACGCTGGCCATGCCTATGGCGAGACGGCCGAGATCGGCGGTCCCATGAAGCAATATCATGTGGGCGCCGCACAGCAGGAGGAAGGACTCTACCGCACCGTCACAGGTGCTGAATCCGTCTCACTCGGCCTGGTGGCCGGTGCTCAACTTGCCGGACTGCCCATGTTCTTTGGTGGCTATCCGATCACGCCCGCCTCTGCGATCCTGCATCATCTTTCGCGCCTGAAGGAGTTCGGCGTCACCACTTTCCAGGCGGAGGACGAGATCGCCGCCGTCGCTTCGGCGATCGGCGCCAGCTATGCGGGGCAGCTCGGCATCACCTCTTCGTCGGGTCCGGGCATCGCCCTGAAGGGCGAGGCGATTGGCCTTGCGATCATGACAGAACTACCGCTGGTCATCGTGAACTCGCAGCGCGGCGGTCCGTCCACCGGCCTTCCCACCAAGACGGAGCAGTCGGACCTTTATCAGGCGGTCTATGGCCGTAACGGCGATGCGCCAATGCCCGTCATCGCGGCCCGCTCCCCTGCGGACGCCTTTGACTGCGCCATCGAAGCGTGCCGCATAGCGACGCAATATATGACCCCTGTCATGCTACTGACTGACGGCTATATTGCCAATGCGGCAGAGCCTTGGAAAGTGCCGGACATGGGCGCCTATGAGCCCTTCAAGGTCGAGTTCCTTGAGGAGCCGCAGGAGGGTGGCCTCAAGCCCTATGGGCGCGACCAGAAGCTCGCCCGTCCCTGGATCAAGCCCGGCACGCCCGGCATGCTCCATCGCATCGGCGGCATCGAGAAGCAGGTCGGCTCAGGACATATCGACTATTCGCCCGCCAATCACCAAGCGATGACGGAAATCCGCCGCGACAAGGTGCTTGGCATTGCCAATGGCATTCCGGAACAGGATGTCTGCCTTGGCAATCCCGGCGGCAAGCTGGCTGTCGTGGGCTGGGGTTCGACTTTTGGCCCCATTCACCAGGCCGTCCGCCGCGCACGGAACAAGGGCCATGACGTCAGCCACATCCATATCCGTCACATCTGGCCGCTCCCCCGCAATCTGGGCGAGCTGCTGAAAGGCTATGACCGGATCCTGGTGCCCGAGATGAACACGGGCCAATTGAAGACCGTGCTGCGCGACCAATATCTGGTCGACGCCAAGCCCTTGAACAAGATTTCCGGCCAGCCCTTCCGCATTGCGGAAATCGAGGCTGCCATCGAGGAAGAGTTGAAGTGAAAAATCCCCGGCCGTTCGTGTTCGAAGTCGAAACACGTTCGCGCTACCGTCCCTCGACTTCGCTCGGGACGAACGGAGACCAAGAATGAACGAGATGACCAAACTCAGCATCAAGGATTTCGAGACCGACCAGGAAGTGCGCTGGTGCCCCGGCTGCGGCGACTATGCGATCTTGAAGGCCGTTCAGCGGACCATGCCGGAATTGGGAGTGCGACCTGAAAATGTCGTATTCGTCAGCGGCATCGGCTGCTCGTCACGCTTTCCCTATTACATGGAAACATACGGCTTCCACACCATCCATGGCCGCGCGCCTGCGGTGGCGACGGGGGTAAAGCTCGCCAATCCCGAACTCGATGTCTGGATCATCACTGGCGATGGCGACGCGCTGTCGATCGGCGGCAACCACACCATGCATGTGCTTCGCCGCAATCTCGACTGCCAGATCCTGCTCTTCAACAACGAGATCTATGGCCTCACCAAAGGCCAGTACAGCCCGACGAGCCGCGTGGGCACGCAGAGCCCGTCCACTCCCTTCGGCTCGGTCGATCGTCCTGCCCGGCCCTGCGCCTTTGCTCTGGGTTCAGGCGCGCGTTTCGTTGCGCGGGCTTATGACGTGTCGAAGCAGCTCCCCGACGTGCTGAAGGCCGCTCACGCCCATAAGGGCGCCAGCTTTGTCGAGGTTTTCCAGAACTGCATCGTCTATAACAAGGATGTGTTCGCGGATTTCACCGAAAAGAAGAATGCGGACGTGGGCCAGCTCTGGCTGGAGGATGGCAAACCCATGCTCTATGACAAGGGCACCAAGGGACTGCGGCTCAATCTGGATCACCTCCATCTTGAAGTCGTTGACGTGGTCGACGGCGATTGGGAAGCGGCCGGCGTGCTCGTCCATGACGTGCGCAACCGGGCAGTCGCGCATATGCTTGTGGAAATGCCCTTTGGTGCATTCCCCATGGCATTGGGTGTGCTCTACAATGACCCGGCGCCCACCTTTGACAGCGCGGTGGTCGAACAGAACAAGGCCACTGCACAGGGCAAGGTTGCGGACCTCCAGAAGCTGGTCTCCAAGGGACAGACCTGGACCGTAGGCAAACAGCCGGAACCCGCCTGATCCTTGCCTTTTGGACCTTAGCCCCATCAGAACCGTTCGTGCTGGACCTGTCGAAGGCCTTGACTTTTCTTCAAGAAAAGATGGACCTCGACAAGCTCAGTCCGAACGGAAGATGAGTGGTTTCGCTTAGCGCAGCAGCGCTAGCCGTTTTGCCCCAATCCGTTCATCATTGTCTCGGCGGAGTCCGGGCACGCGCATGATTGCGCAAGCCGGGCCGCTCGGGCACATATGCCACATGAACGCCATTCAACCACGAACTGACCGCTCTCCGGCCCGGCCTGGCGATGCTCTCGGCCGTAAAGCAGCCATGGCCCGGCTGGTGGCGCCGCTGTTCCACAGGATATTGGACCGGATCGATGCGGGCCTCGAAAAAGGGGCGCTTGAGGCGTGGCTGCCTGATGGCACCACCCGCATTCTGGGCGGGCGCGGTCAGGGTCCTGTTTGTGAAGTTCGAGTTCATCGCTGGCGCTCGCTGATCCGCCTGGTCACTGCGGGATCGTCAGGATGGTATCGGGCCTGGGCGGCTCATGAGTGGGAAAGCCCTGATCCGGTTCCCCTGTTCGACCTGTTCATGCGCAACGCCGACACATTGGGCGACGTGGCCCGGTCGAGCGGGCTGTCTCGCTGGGTGGCGAAGGTGCTGCATTCCCTGCGGCGCAATGACCGGCGGGGCGCCCGACGGAACATCGAATTCCACTATGACCTCGGCAACGATTTTTATGGCGCATGGCTTGATGAAAGCATGAGCTATTCCAGTGCCTTGTTCAATGATGCTGACCGTTTTCACGAGTCACTCGAACTGGCCCAGCAACGCAAATATGAGGCGATACTGTCCCGCCTTGATCTCCGAAATGGCTCCTCCTTGCTTGAGATCGGCTGCGGCTGGGGCGGCCTTGCGCTCGCGGCGCTCGATCATGCTGGCATAAGCTATGATGGCCTTACGCTTTCGCCCAGCCAAAAGGCTTTGACGCAAGAGCGGCTGAGCCACGCCGCCCTTTCAGGCCAAGCGCGCATTTTGCTTACCGACTATCGCGATGCCGAGGGCCAATATGACGCCATCGCCAGCGTTGAAATGGTGGAAGCGGTGGGCCAGCGCTATTGGCCCGATTATCTTGCTGCCATTCATCGTCTGCTGAAGCCGGGCGGACGGGCAGCCATCCAATATATCTGTATCGAGGAAACGCTGTTCGAGCGCTATGCGGCGAGCGCCGATTTCATCCAGAGCTATATCTTTCCGGGGGGCATGCTGCTCTCCGAGAGCCGGTTTCGTGCCCTGGCCGAGGCTCAGGGGCTGGAATGGCACAATCCCCGCCATTTTGGGCTGCATTATGCCGAAACGCTCCGCCGCTGGCGGGAGAATTTCGATGCCGCGCTTGAAGCAGGCAGGCTCCCGGCTCATTTCGATCAGCGCTTCGTCAATCTCTGGCGCTATTATCTGATGTATTGCGAAGGCGGCTTTCGCGGCGGCGGCGTCGACGTGGCGCAGGTCACTCTCATAAAGCGCTGAACCGCCGGAGTCCGAACGGACTGGAGCGCAGGCCGGTTTTGAGTTATATCATTACACATGAGCGCAATTTCCGAAGCTGAAGCTGCGATCCTCGACCTTGCGGCCAATGCCCCCATGCTTGATCAGGTGCAGAGCTGGGCATCGATCAACAGCGGTTCGCACAATCTCACTGGCCTCGCCCAAATGGCTGAGCTTCTGCGTGATGCATTTGCAGTGCTTCCCGGCAATGTCAGCCTGGTACCGCCCGAGCCTGTCGAGGCCATTCAGCCCGATGGCAAGGCCGCAACCGTTAGCCTGGGCCACCACATCCTTCTGACAGTGCGTCCCAACGTGCCGGTGCGCTTGTTGCTCACAGGCCATATGGACACAGTCTATGGCGCTGATGACCCGTTCCAGCAGCTCTGCTGGGCGGACGAGGGCATATTGAACGGGCCCGGCGTGGCCGACATGAAGGGCGGAATCGCGATCATGCTGGCGGGCCTATGTGCCTTCGAACAGAGCCCTGCCGCCGCTCGGATCGGCTATGACGTCATCATCAACAGCGACGAGGAAATCGGCTCGCCCTCGTCCGCCAGACTGATTGCGAGCATGGCGCAGGGAAAGCTCGCGGCGTTCACCTATGAACCGGCTCTGCCCAATGGCACTTTGGCGGGCGCCCGTTCGGGCAGCGCCAATTTCTCAGTGGTTGTGGCAGGAAAGAGCGCCCATGCCGGCCGAAATCCTCATGAGGGCCGGAACGCCGTGGTCGCCGCCGCCGACCTGGCGGTGCGCCTGAAACGCGGCAGCGGAAGGGCGTTCACCTGCAATCCAGCGCGGATCGAAGGCGGCGGTCCCAATAATGTAGTGCCTGATCATGCCATTTTGCGGGTCAATTTCCGCGCCCGAACTCCCGATGACGAACAGGCCGCACATTCACTGCTGGAAGAAACCGTCACGGCCGTGGGGCGGGAACATGGCGTGTGCATGAATATTCATCGTGACTCGGCTCGTCCTCCTAAGCCCTGGGACGAAAAGACCAAGAGCCTGTTCGAGCTAGTAAGGCAATGTGGGGCGGACCTTGGCCTCGCTTTGGATTGCCGCGATACAGGCGGCGTTTGCGACGGCAACAATATTGCGGCCTGCGGAGTGCCAGTCATCGACACGATGGGCGCGCGCGGCGGCTCCATTCACAGCCCCGGTGAATATCTGATCGTCGACAGCCTGGCCGAGCGGGCGCGATTGTCCGCGCTGGCACTGATGCGGATGGCTGAACGAGGCCGCCTATGACCTTCCTGGTGCGCCCCGCCCATATGAGCGATCTGCAGACCTTGTATGAAATGGCCAAGCTGACCGGAGGCGGGTTTACCAATCTGCCGGCCGACCGGGAGGCGCTGCGGAAGAAACTGGAACGGACCGAGCAGGCGCTGTCGCGCGAGGAGGACAAGGTCGAGGACGAACTGATCGTCCTTGTCCTCGAAAATTCCGAAACCGGCCTGGTCCGCGGCACCTGTCAGCTTTTTACGAAGGTCGGTCAGAACTGGCCCTTCTATAGCTACCGGATTGGCGTCCTCTCTCAGAATAGCCGGGAGCTTGGTCGGAATTTTCGAGCCGAAATCCTTAGCTTGACGACCGATCTTGAAGGTTCAAGCGAGGTGGGCGGCCTGTTCCTGCACCCCCGTGAGCGGGCGGAAGGGCTGGGTCTGCTTCTGGCCCGAAGCCGCTACCTTTTCATTCGCCAGCATCGTGCGCGTTTCAGCGACCGCATATTGGCGGAATTGCGGGGCGTGATTGACGAAGCGGGCGGCTCCCCCTTTTGGGATGGGCTTGCGGGCCGGTTCTTCGGCATGAGTTTCCAAGAAGCAGATGATTTCAACGCCATTCACGGAAACCAGTTCATTGCCGATCTGATGCCGAAACACCCGATCTACACGGCCATGCTGCCGGAAACTGCAAGGACGGTCATTGGCATGCCGCACCCCTCTGGCCGGGCGGCCATGCGGATGCTGGAGACAGAAGGGTTCCATCATGATGGCTATGTCGACATTTTTGATGGCGGGCCAACAATGACGGCACCGACCGACAAGCTCCGCACAATAGTCGAGGCGCAAGACGCAATTCTGGCCGGCATCCATTCGGAAAAGGGCGAAAAGATGCTGGTGGCAACAGGCCGGCTCGGGGATTTCCGTTGCTGCTATGGCTATGCTCTTATGGAAGAGCACGGAGCCGGGCAGCTTGATGCTGAATGCGCCACATTGCTGAAGCTCCATACGGGCGACCCATTCACCATGGTCCGCCGCTGGTAGCCGCTACTGACGGAACAGGATCCAGGCAGACCAAAGCCAGCCAAGGATCAGCAGCGTTCCGCCAATCGGCGTCACAGCACCCAGCCAACGCGGCGCCCCCACCGCCATGGCATAGAGCGTTAACGCAAAGATTGCGCCACCCAATAGCAGCAGCACGGCAGGTCCGCGCGCCACACCCGCGATAGCAAGCGCCGCCACCGCATGGACAAGCTGATAAATGCCGCCTGTTTTCAGCCATTCGGCTGCTTGCGGGCTGGCAGCGCCATGAGCACCAAAAGCGCCTGCCGCGACGGCGATTGCAGCGGAAAGGGCGGCAATGGCGGCGATCATCCGAATTTCCCTTCAAACTGGCCGTCTGCATCGCGCATGCTGTGACCGGGGCGGTATATCAAGTCCTTGGCGGCATGAAGCGAGCCTTCGGCGTCCTGGGCGGCAAGGCGTTGCTGGTCATTTTCGCGATACCGCCGCTCGACCTCCGCAATCTCCGCCTCCGGTACGCCAAGCGCTTTCATTGCCTCAAGCCCCATCAAAATAGCGGACTCGAACACCTCGCGAACGGAACCTGCAATGTCGAGATTTTTCAGCGTCAGCAGATGTTGCCTGTCATAAGCGCGGGCGAATATTGCGGCCTGGGGGAATGCCTCCAATATCGGCTCCAATATCTTCGGGCCAAGGCTGTCGCCATCGATGCAGAAGATTATGATCTGCGCCCTTTCTGCTCCCGCTCGCCGGAGCAGATCCACTCGCGTGCCGTCGCCATAATAGACCTTCATGTGAAACTTGCTGCTGATTTCGATCTGCGCAGGCTTCTTGTCGATCAAGGTGACGTCGCAGCCATGGCCCATCAGCATCTGGGCGACCGTCTGGCCAAAGCGGCCATAGCCAACCACAAGGGCTGCTCCCTGCGGAGCCTCATCGGGGCCTTCTGGTTCATCTTCTTTCGACGGACGCGCAAATTCGAGCTTGCGGGCCAGCAGCAGGAGGAAAGGCGTGGTTGCCATGGATATGGTCACAATGGCGCTGAACATGCTTGCGGCGCTTGGCGCGACCAGCAGTGCGTCCTGCGCCTGGGCGAAGAGGACAAAACCGAACTCGCCGCCTTGGCTGAGCAGCAGCCCAAGCGCGAAGGCCTGTTTCTTTTCCATGCCGAAAAGGCGCCCGACGCCCGAAATGATGACCGTTTTCACAATCACGAGCAGCGCAGCCATGCCAAAAACGAACAGCGGGCTTGCGAGTACCGCCTGCACGTCCAGCACCATTCCCACCGCGAGGAAGAAAAGCCCAAGCAGGATCGACCGGAAAGGCTCTACATCAGCCTCAATCTCATGCCGATAAGGGGAGTCCGCCAGCATCACGCCAGCGATGAAGGCACCCAATGCCGTCGAAAGATGCAGATAATGCATCAGCGCCGCGCTCGCGAGCACGGTGAACAGCCCGACAACAACAAAAAGTTCACGTTCGCCCAAACGGCCGGTCAGCCTTAACAAGGGGTTGAGGATGAACCGTCCGGCCAGCACCAGACCAACAATGGCTGCCACCGTATAGAGAGCGAGCTGCCATCCTGGAGGGCCCAGAGCATCGGCCGGATTCCGCGATAGCGCGGCGACAATGGTGATAAGCGGGACGATTGACAGATCCTGCAGCAGCAGGATGGAGAAAGCCTTTTCGCCAAAGGGCGAATTGATGCGGCCGCTATTCTTGAGACTGGGGAGAACCTGTGCCGTAGATGAGAGACCCAGCGGCAGGCCGAGCGCAATGGCCGCGCCCCAAGTGAATTCCGTGGTCAGATAGATGATCCCGGCCAAAGCTGCTCCGCACAGGACGACCTGCATCAAGCCAAGACCGAAAATGTCGCGCTTCAGCCGCCACAAGCGTTGGACATTGAGTTCCAGGCCGACAAGGAACAGCAGGAGCACGATGCCGATCTCGGCGATGGCGAGTTTCGATTCCGCCCCGCCTACCAGCCCCAGCCCTTGAGGGCCGACCAAGGCTCCAGCGATCAGGTAACCCAACACGGCGCCGAGGCCCAGGCGCCGGAACACCATGACGAACAGCAGCGCGACGCCAAGGAGAATGACTCCCTCGGTCAGCAGCACGTCAGTGGCGGTGACCACCTCCGGGCCGGCCGGACTCATGAATTCCTGCGCTCGACGGCAATGGCCGCCGCCTCGGCCACCGCTTCAAACCCGAGCCGTATGGATGCATGGCGGGCAGGATAAGCCCGGGCGGGAGCAATAATTTCAAAGCCTGGCCAGAAATCCGGCACGTCACCCTGCCCCGCAAGCCATGCAGCCAGCCGGTCCCTTGCAACCGCAAGCTCGCCCGCAGTCTTGCCAAGCGCATGGGACGCCATGAGCGAGGCTGATGCCTGTCCAAGGGCGCAGGCGCGGACCTCCAGCCCCAGATCGGCAAGCCGGTCCTCAGCATCGACGCACACATCCGCTATGACCCTGCTCCCGCACGTCGGCGAGCGCTTTTCGACGCTGGCCTGCGGATCGCTCAGCCGCCTGTGATGGGGGATTGAAGCGGCAAGGCGCAATATGCCGGAATTATAAAGAGGTGCGTTCATTCCGTCCTATCTGCCTAACTAGCCGGTGCTCCGCGCCGTTCGGCCACGAAGTCGCTCATTGCCTTGCCGCTGGCGTTGAGCAGGGGATAGCTGCGTGACGCCGTCATCCATTCCGGCCGCTCCGCATTTCCGCCATATATGGTGTCGTAAACCAGGCTTGCCAGCATGAAGATAAGCGTTGCTCCAATAAGTCCCTTGAGAACTCCAAATCCCAGGCCCAGGACCCGATCCACGGGACCCAGTACGGACTTGCGGGTTCTGGCGCCCAGTGAACGGGCGAGAAACTTGCCGGCAAGGAAGGTGACGCCGAAAACAAGGGCAAAGGCCAGCACCGCCGCACCAGCCTCAGTCCCAACAGGATCAGTCAGCCACTCCGTCGTTGGCGCATGCAGCAGCCGGATGGCGAAGATCGCCAGCACCCAGGCTATGAGCGAGAGGGTTTCCATCACGAAACCACGGATAAATCCGAATGTAGCGCCGCCGCCGATAAGGAGCAGAACGATGATGTCGAGAGCTGTCATGATCCGCTGGCTAATCGCGGCCGAGCATGTGGTCAACAAATTGCGCCAGCGTTCTGAAACCGCTGACCGTAACGCCCGCCGTCTTGTCCGCCACGGAGGCCGGCAGCAGTGCCCGCCCAAAGCCGAGCTTTGCCCCTTCCCTCAATCGAAGAGCGGCGTGGGCCACGGGCCGGATTTCGCCCGAAAGCGCCACCTCCCCGAACAACAGGGCGTCGGCAGGAACCGGCCGTTCGGACAGCGCCGAAATCAGCGCCGCCGCAACCGCCAGATCCGCGGCGGGATCGGATATGCGGTAGCCGCCCGCGATGTTGAGATACACCTCGCAGGCCGAAAAGCTGAGGCCGCATCGCGCCTCAAGAACGGCCAGGATCATGGCTAGCCGGCCGCTGTCCCAGCCCACCACTGCCCGGCGTGGCGTGGCGCCGCTTGCGAGACGCACGGTGAGCGCCTGTATCTCGACCAATACGGGCCGGGTGCCTTCCAGCGCTGGGAACACCGTCGCTCCGGTAACATTCTCATCTCGATGGGTGAGGAACAGGGCGGAAGGGTTGGCCACTTCCGATAACCCCTCCGCCTCCATGGCGAAGACCCCGATTTCATCCGTGCCGCCAAAGCGGTTCTTGATTGCCCTTAGGATACGGTATTGGTGGCTGCGCTCGCCCTCGAAGCTCAACACCGTGTCCACCATATGCTCGAGCACCCGCGGGCCCGCTATACTGCCGTCCTTGGTCACATGGCCCACAAGAACGAGCGCCGTTCCATTCTCCTTGGCGAAGCGAATCAATTCTTGCGCGGACGCCCGGACCTGACTGACGGTGCCCGGCGCACCTTCGATAAGGTCGCTGTGCACGGTCTGGATCGAATCAATAATCAGGAACGCCGGAGCCTTCCCCTGCCCCAGGGTGGTAAGAATATCCCGGACCGACGTGGCGGAGGCAAGCTGTACTGGCGCCCTGCCAAGCCCAAGCCGCTGCGCCCGAAGCCGCACCTGGTCCGCGGCCTCCTCGCCGCTGATATAGGCTACAGGAAGGCCTCTCGCTGCCATTCTGGCCGCCGCCTGGAGCAACAGAGTGGATTTCCCGATGCCGGGATCGCCGCCGATCAGCGTGGCTGAGCCCGCCACCAGACCGCCCCCCAGCGCCCTGTCAAATTCCCCAATCCCGGTGGATTCGCGCGCCGGCAAGGCGACATCGCTGTCGAGGCCCACAAAAGCCACCGCCCGTCCCCCCGACTGCAAGCTGTGCCGGGCGCTGAATACGGACTCCCCCGCCTCTTCCACCAAGCTGTTCCATTCGCCGCAATCATCGCACTGCCCCTGCCAGCGAAATGAGACGGAGCCGCAAAGCTGGCAGACATATTTCTTCTTCACCTTGGCCATGCTGCGGATGTATCAGAACATACAGGGAACGCTAGTGAAAATTGCTCAGCGCGGGAACCTTGCCGGTCTGACCGGCCGGCTTTCTGACAGCTTGCCTTCATCACCATAGGCAGGGCACAATCCCCTGATGATCAAGGTCGCCAGCTACAATATGCGCAAGGCCATCGGGACCGACCGGCGCCGTAACCCGGAGCGCATATTGGAGGTCCTGCGAGAGATAGACGCCGAC
Organism: Rhizorhapis sp.; assembly: GCF_035276005.1. Classification (NCBI taxonomy): domain Bacteria; kingdom Pseudomonadati; phylum Pseudomonadota; class Alphaproteobacteria; order Sphingomonadales; family Sphingomonadaceae; genus Rhizorhapis; species Rhizorhapis sp. The sequence continues at coordinate 3,161 of NZ_DATEMB010000010.1, read as the reverse complement.
GTCGTAGCTCTTCAGGAAGCAGACCGGCGCTTTGGACCTCGATCAGCAGCGATTCCGCTTCACCTGCTTGATCTTCACAGCGGCTACAAACCGGTACCGCTCGACGTGCACATCGAAAGCATGGGCTGGCATGGCAATGCCATATTGGTCCGCAAATCTGTGGAAATCCTGCGCCACGAAATATTGCACATCCCCTATCTGGAACCGCGCGGCGCCGTGATGGCGGAACTTGAATTAGGCGGCCATCGGCTGAGGACATTCGGGATGCATCTGGACCTTTCAGGGCTATGGCGGCGCAAGCAGGCCGCGGCCGTCATCTCCTACGCGCTTAATCCTCATGAAGCCATGCCCACGATTTTGATGGGTGATCTCAATGAGTGGAGCGCCAAGGGGGGATGCCTGCGCGACTTTGCCCACCATTTCCGTTTCGCCGATTGCGGCAAGAGCTTTCACACAAGGCGGCCGGTGGCCCGGCTTGACCGTATCATGCATTGCGGCGGGTGGATGGTGAACGCCAGCGGCGTGCATGACAGCCCCGCCGCACGAAAGGCGTCGGACCATCTGCCGATCTGGGCGGTGCTGGAGCCTGCCTAACCCCTCCTTCCGCTCGACAAGCGGCAGCCGCCCTGTCATTTTCTTTCACATGCGGGAGAAGGAACTGAGGCTGGCGCTGGTTTGCTATGGGGGCATCAGCCTTGCCATCTACATGCATGGGATCATCAAGGAGATATGGCGGTTGACGCGGGCCAGCCGCGATTTTCACGACGCGGTCGAATCTTCGGAAGGAAGCCAGGAGATTTATCTCCATATCCTTGAAGACATTGCCCACCATGCCGGCCTCAAGCTCCGTGTTCTGACCGACATCATTGCCGGGGCGAGCGCAGGTGGCATCAACGGCATCTTTCTTGCCCAAGCAGTGGAAACCGGTCAGTCGCTCGACCCTTTGACCGAAATGTGGCTGCAAAATGCCGACGTTGATCTGCTGCTCGATCCAGATGCCCGGCCGATCAGCAGAATGACGAAATTCTGGGCGGCGCCCCTAGTCTGGATGGCGGCGCGGCGGCCGAACGATACTGTCGAACGCACCGTGGCGGCAGAAGCGCGGGAGGAGGTGCGGCACAAATTATCGAACTTCATACGTGCGAGATGGTTTGCGCCGCCCTTTGGGGGGGAAGGGTTCGACCATCTGCTGCTCGATGCCCTGGGCGCCATGGCAGGGAGCGAAGCCGGACCGCCTCTGCTGCCGCCCGGGCATCCGCTCGACCTTTTTGTGACGGTGACGGACTTTGACGGGCATCCCGAAAGACTTCGTCTCAACAATCCGCCAGAAGTTGTTGAAACTGAACATAGACTTACCATAGGCTTCCATGTTCGGGGGGACGAGCGCCGTTTGGGCGACCCCGCCGATTTGGCCTTTGCCGCCCGCGCGACCGCCAGCTTTCCCGGCGCTTTCCCTCCATTCACCGTCCGGGAAATGGACCGGGTCCTGAAGCAGCGCGGGCAGGCCTGGACGAACCGCGAAACTTTCCTGAAGCGCATATTGCCACGTCACTCAGCCATAGGCGCGGCTGAAGAGGCTGTGCTGATTGACGGTTCGGTCCTCGCCAATGCGCCCTTCGCCCAGGCCATAGAGGCGCTGCGAAACCGGCCTGCAAGGCGCGAGATCGACCGGCGCTTTGTCTATATCGATCCAAAGCCCGGGGTCCGCAGCATAAGGTGGAACCGGCGCCGGGAGGGCGAAGAGGAAAATGGCGATCAGGCCCTGCCGGGCTTTTTCCGTACCATTTTCGGCGCGCTGTCAGACATACCGAGAGAGCAGCCGATCCGGGACAGCCTGGAGGCGATAGAGGGGCGTTCCAAGCGCATCCGGCGCATGCGCCGCATCACCGAGGCGCTGAGGCCGGAAATAGAGGAGAAGGTGGGCGCTCTCTTTGGCGGCACCTTTTTCCTTGACCGGCCGACCCCTGCCCGCCTTGCAGCGTGGCGGGCGAAGGCGCAGGAACAGGCAGCGCGGCAGGCAGGCTTTGCCTATCCCGCTTATGGACATTTGAAGCTGTCCGGAATTGTGGAAGACATGGCCGCCTTACTGTTTCGCCTGGGCGGCGACGGCAGCCCCTCGCAGCGCGAACTTTTCCGTTCCTGCATCTGGAAGGTGCTTCGTGAACAGGGGCTTGACCGGATCGGCGAAGGAATGTCCGCCGGCGCTTCGGAGGCCGTCATCCTGTTCTTCCGCAATCATGATCTGGGCTTCCGCATCCGCCGGCTCCGTTTCATGGCGCGGCGGCTGGCGGAAACGCTGGAGATTGAGAGCAGCGCGCCACAAGACGCTGTAACGGGCTTTCATGACGCCATCTATGGGGCGCTGGCCTTCTACCTCGAGCGAGAAACGGCAGACTTCTACGATGCGGCAATGATCGCCGCAGCCCGCGCAGTGCCCAACGAACCTCAGGCGGCAATCAATCTGTTGGCGCAGCGGAGAAATTTGAGGGAAATGGACAGCCGGGCCGAGTTGCTGGTGTCCGAGGCCTTGTGGGCGCTTCCAAAGGAGGAGCGGCGCGCGATGCTGCTCGCCTATCTGGGCTTTCCTTTTTACGACATAGCCACCCTCCCCTTGCTGCAGGGCGAGGGCCTGGACGAATATGATCCTGTCAAGGTCGATCGCATAGCCCCGGATGACGCCACCACCATCCGCCCCGGCGGTGCCGAAGCCACATTGAAAGGCATTGAATTCAATAGCTTTGGAGCATTTTTTAGCAGGGCATATCGGGAAAATGACTATCTTTGGGGCAGGCTACACGGAGCCGATCGCCTGATCGACATCATGCTATCCACCCTGCCCGCCGGAGTTTACCTGCCCCCCGGCGCCGCCGCCGCCTATAAACGGCGCGCCTTCCACGCGATACTCGATGAAGAGGAAGGACGCCTGTCTCTGGTGCAGGATCTGATTGCGGACCTGCGGAAGGAAATTGGCCAGGCGGAAAGTTAATCGGGGGGTCCCTTCCATGCGCCGTCCCTGCATAGGCCTAGGCGCTGTCTGCATTCATAGGATTCCCTTTTCCGAAGAGTTCTGATTCAAGGTTGTCGAAGGAGACGAGCTTTGAGCAGACGGGTACTGACGGACGAGCAATGGGGCCGGATCGAGGGCCATCTTCCCGGTCGAG
>NZ_DATEMB010000009.1:0-10701 GCF_035276005.1 Rhizorhapis sp. | reverse complement strand
TCAAGTCGAATGCTTCTTCAACAAACTCAAACGCTTCCGACGCATCGCCCTGCGGTGCGAAAAAACTCTCACCGCCTTCATGGGCTTCGTCCATCTCGCCTGCGCCATGATCTGGCTACGCTGAATGCAGACAGCACCTAGAGCGCGCTGCGTTTAATCTGACGCGGGCGCGCGCTCTAATTCGTTGTTGTCGCATCGTTTTTCGCGCAAAACCGGTTCCCACTTTTGTGCACGATGCTCTAGACTCGTTCCGGTTCTGATTGAACCGGAACGAGTCTAATATTCCCTTGTTCTCCGTGATTTCCGAGCCGCCAGATGATTCCATCTGGCTCGAAATCATTTTATTCGCCTGCACCCCATATATGGGCTTTCTCCACAAATCCCTTCTTGCCCTGAATGTCGATCAGGCACCACCCATCCTCGCAATCGGAGATCCGTCCCACCACTCCGGGTTCCGCCCGGTAAAGGACCGGGGCGCCAGTGTCGGGAGCCTTGCGGAGCGGCTGCACCCCTCCCTTGACGATGGCCGTTGGCTGATCGCTCAGCAGGCGCACATGCATCCATCCCCGGGAGCCGTCCGGGTCCTCCACCTTGCGCCAATGGGAATAGACCTCCACCACCTTCACCGGTAGATCGCGACGCCGATAAATCCAGTTCGCCGGATAGTCGTTGCTCGGTCCGGTCCGCATCCGGGCTTCCGTCTTTGAGATGGATGCCCAATAAGGCGGCTTCTTCGTCTGAGCCTCCAAAGGCGCAGATGTGAGCAGCAACCCAAGGGAAAGACCAAGGAAAACAGCGCCTATTCCATTCGTCTTCATGCTTCGTCCATCCCGGTGCTCATTATTTCAGCCTGTGCCAGTTCAGCCTTTCCTCTTCAAGACGCGATGAGATACGGCCTTCATTTCCAATGGACAACTTATTGCCGCTTGACCTTCCCTTGGAGTAACGGATAGCGCCAGATCATGCCCAAGCGACCGCGCCCCGCCAATCCCAAGGTCATTGTCACCCGCAGGCTGCCGCCCGCGACCGAAGCCCGCATGCGGGAATTGTTCGACATCAGCTTCAGCCCGAATGATGAGCCGATGAGCCGGGGCGCCCTGTTGAACGCCATGCGCAGTTGCGACGTGCTGGTGCCGACGGTCACCGATCATATCGACGCCGGCCTGATCGAGGAGGCCGGCGACCGGCTGCAGCTCATTGCCAATTTCGGCAATGGCGTGGATCATATTGACCTTAAGGCAGCGCGCACCAGGAACATCCTTGTAACCAACACCCCCGGCGTCCTCACCGAGGATACTGCCGACATGACCATGGCGCTGATCCTGTCGGTCCCCCGCCGCCTGGCGGAAGGCGAAAAACTTGTGCGCAGCGGCAAATGGGCAGGATGGAGCCCGTCGGGCATGCTGGGGCATCGCATTGGCGGCAAGACGCTGGGCATAATCGGCATGGGCCGCATCGGCCAGGCCGTAGCGCGGCGGGCGCGAGCGTTCGGCCTTTCGGTCCTCTATCACAACAGGCGGCGGCTGCCGCTCAGCGTCGAAGAGGAACTGCAGGCGGCCTATGTCCCCGAACTGGATGCCATGCTGCACACTTCCGACATCATTTCCATCCACTGCCCGCATAGCGCCGAGACTCATCAGATGCTGGATGCCCGGCGGATTTCCCTCCTCAAATCGAGCGCTTATCTGATCAATACGTCGCGCGGCGAAATCCTGGATGAAGGGGCGCTGATCGAAGCGCTGGAGGATGGGCTGATCGCAGGTGCGGGGCTGGACGTCTATAGCCATGAGCCCGAAGTCGATCCCCGCTTGCTGGCGCTCAGCAATGTCGTGCTGCTGCCGCACATGGGCTCCGCCACTTTTGAAGGGCGGGCGGCGTCAGGTGACAAGGTGATCGCCAATATCCGCGTTTGGGCGGACGGCCATCGCCCGCCCGATCAGGTTCTGGAAGGCTGGGCCTGACCGGCGGCATGCAGCTCTGCGCGGCCATCTTCGCGCATAATGAGGAGCGCCGGATCGGAAAATGCCTGGCCAGCCTGCCACTCGATCGCGGGGAGATCGAATTCCACATCTTGGCGAACGGTTCCACTGACCGGACTGTCGAGATCGCCCGGCAAGTCGCGGCCGGACGAGCCAATGTTCAGGTGCACGACCTTCACCCCGGCGGCAAATCGCGGACATGGAACCGGTTCGTGTTCGACATATGGAACGGACGCCATGACGTCATTGTCTTCATGGATGGCGACGCAGAAATCACCGCGGGTTCGCTGGACGAACTGGCCTTGAGCTTGGGGCGGAATCCTGTTGCCAATGCCGCAAGCGGCATGCCGCGGAATGGCCGGAAGCATCTCGCCTATCAGGAAGCGCTTCGGCGCGAGCGTGGGCTCTTCGGTGACCTTTATGCCCTACGTGGCGACTTTCTCCGGCACATGCGGCAGCAGGAGATTCGGCTGCCCGAGGATTTGATCGGCGACGATGGGCTGCTTGCCGCTCTGGCCGCGACGGATCTGCGCGACGAAAGCAATTGGGACCGGGAGCGGGTAGAGCCTTGCGAACAGGCGGGCTTCTGTTGTGAGCCGGTGGACGTCATGAACCCCGCCACCTGGCGCATGCAGTATCGGCGGATGATCAATTACAGCATCCGCCATTTCCAGAACCGGATCATTTCGGAAATCATGCGCACCGAAGGGCCTAAGGGGCTTCCGGCCGAATTGCGGACGCTCTACCCCCATCATCTTCCAGGATTCAGCGTGCGCCGATCATTGGGACTGGCCTGGTTCGATCTGCTCGCATTGCGCCGGATGCGAGGAGCCTGACGCCTCTTATTTCCAATAGCGTTCGAAGCGTGCCCCAAGGCCCGTCAGCAGTTCATATTGGGAAAGACCGGAGAGCGCGGATGCCTCTTCCAGGCTGTAATCCAGACAGAGCCAATCGCCCTCCCTCGTTTCGGGAGCGGTTGAAACATCAACGATCAGCAGGTCCATCGACACCCGGCCTACTACCGGCAAGGGCGATCCATCCGAAGTCAGCATGCGTCCCTTGTTGGAGAAACCACGCAAATAGCCGTCCGCATAGCCGACGTTGAGAATGGCGACTTCCATGTCATGTCCGGCTGTCAGCGTCGCATTATAGCCGATGCTTGCACCAGCAGGGACCGTCTTGCGCTGCAGAACCTGTGCTTCGGGATAGGCGACCTGACGAATATGCGCCCGTGCTTCCGCGCGGGGAATGCCTCCGTAGAGCGCCAGCCCCGGCCGCGTAAGATCAAAGGCATAGGATGGTCCCAGACAAATCCCCGCGCTGTTGGCGAGGCTGTAGCGGCCGGCCGGGACCTTCGTTTTGAGGACGGAAAAGCGGTCGAGCTGAGTTGCGTTCAGCGGATGCTCCTCGTCCGCGCAAGCCAAATGACTCATCAGCGTCCTGATCTCCAAGCCGTCGAGCAGACCCGATGCGGCTTCCTCCGGACCGAGGCCGAGCCGGTTGATGCCAGTATCCACCATGACATCACAGGGACCGCCGCCGCTTTCCATCCACCGCCGGACCTGGGCAACGGAGTTGAGGACCGGCCTTACGCCCGCTTGCCGGACCACAGCCATATCCTCATCCCGAACGCCGTGCAGAACGGAGAGCGACACAGCTTCTGCCAAGGGCAGCAGCGCGAGCGCTTCGGCCCAGGTCGCCACAAAGAAATCCCGGCAGCCCGCCTCCGCCAGGTGCGAAAGCACGCCCGCCGCGTCAGTGCCATAGCCATTCGCCTTGATCGCGGCCCCGCATGCGGCTGCACCGCCCTGCCCCTTCAGCCAGCTCCAGTTGGAGACAAGCGCCTGTTTATCGAGGCGCAGGCGAAGGGGAGAAGGAGGCAAGGTCATCGCCGGAGCGATAGCCTGCCCTTCACGCCGCGTCGAGACTTTGCCAGCGCGTTTCCTTCAGACCGAACAAGGTGACGAGCAGCGCCACGAGCACGACCGCGAAAGTGTACCAGAGGCCCGCATAATGATCGCCGGTCTTCGCCACGATATATTGGCTGACAAGCGGCAGGAATCCGCCGAAATAGCCAGTTCCGATATGATAGGGTATCGACATCGAGCTATAGCGGATCCTGGGCGGGAACAGTTCGGACAGCAGTGCAGCAACGGGACCATAGGTGGCGCCAGAGAGCGCGCTGAGACCCAGAATGGCGATGATGATGATGGCTATGTTCTTGCCGGAAGGGCGGACCCTCTCCAGATCATAGCCCGCGTCCGCCAGTGCGGCATCCAGTGCCCCGGCATTATTATCAGAGAGGACCTTGTCCCCGATCCTGATCTGGGTTTGTCCTTGCCCGCCGGCTTCAACCGTCTTGTAACTGACGCCCCGCTTGGACAGCATGTCCAGCGCCTTGCCGCAATCAGTGGTTTGCTCCTTGGCAAAGGGGCTGTAGCTGCAATCGCTGCCCGTCACCACTACGGGCGCGCGCCGTGCCGCTTCGGCCAAGCCTGGATTGGCCGCGTTGCCCAACATGTGGAACAAGGGAAAAAGCAGGACGAGCGTCGCTGCATAGCCGATCAAAATGGGCTTTTTCCGGCCAATCCGGTCAGAGAGCCAGCCGAAGAACACAAACCAGAACAGCCCCCCCAAGGCACCGACGCCGACCACGATCTCGGCTACCGAATTGTCCACCCGTTGCGGGCCAGTGAGAAAGAAAAGCACGCCATACATGGCGGTATACCAGATGACGGTAAGGCCAGCCGCAATGCCGAACAGCGCGACAAAGATGCGCCGCTTGTTGCCGGGATAGGTGAAGCTTTCCTTCAAGGGATTGGCGGAAGTTTCGCCGGCTTCTTTCATCGCCTTGAAGACCGGGCTCTCATTGAGCTTCAGGCGCATGTAAAGGGAGACCGCCAGCAACAGCAGGGAAAAGATGAAGGGAATGCGCCAGCCCCAGGCATCCCATGCCTCTGCGCTCACCATGGACTTGGTGCCAAGCACGACCAGAATGGAAAGGATGAAGCCGCCCGCGACGCTCGCCTGAATGAAGCTGGTGAAATAACCACGCCTGCCGTCTGGCGCATGCTCACTCACATAAATGGCGGCGCCGCCATATTCTCCGCCAAGGGCCAATCCCTGAACGATCCGCAGCAGGATGATGATGACCGGCGCTGCAATGCCTATCGCCGCCTCTGGGGGAACAAAGCCGATCGCAGCAGTGCCAAGACCCATCAGCGTGATAGTGACGAGGAAGGTATATTTGCGCCCCAGCCGGTCGCCCAGATAGCCGAATAGCACCGCTCCCAACGGCCGGAAGCCGAAACCGATGGCGAATCCGGCAAGGGAAAGGAGCAACTCCATCGTAGGATTCCCGGCCGGGAAAAAGACGCGGCCGATAATCGGCGCCAGCGTCCCGTAAATGAAGAAGTCATACCATTCGAAGATGGTGCCGAGGGAGGAGGCGCCGATGACAAGCTGAATATCCTTCCGGCCGGGTTCCTTCCCCGCCAAAGCCGCGCTGCTCGCCATTGTTCCTCCCGGATTCTATCTGCCTGCCGCCTAATAGGCACGAGTCGCGCTGGCGGGCAAGGCGCTGCGTTTTTTGGTGCGCCGTGACTTTGCTCTGTAATGCGTCGTCCCTATATGGGCTCATTCGAATATGCCTTTTCCACCAAGGGAGCATCAATTGAGCAAGGTACTTGTCATCGGCGCAGGCGGCGTGGGTTCGGTGGCCGTTCACAAAATGGCCATGAACCCGCACATCTTCAGCGACATCACGCTCGCCAGCCGCCGCATTGCCAAATGCGATGCCATCGCGGAGTCGGTGAAGGTACGCACCGGCGTCATCGTGAAGACCGCCGAGGTGGATGCCGATGATGTGGACGCGACCGCCGCGCTCATCGAAAAGGTGAAGCCTGAGCTGGTGGTGAACCTCGCCCTGCCCTATCAGGACCTTTCCATCATGGAAGCCTGCCTGAAGACAGGCGTCAACTATCTCGACACCGCCAATTACGAACCGCGCGACGAGGCGAAGTTCGAATATAAATGGCAATGGGCGCTGCATGACCGGTTCAAGGAAGCGGGCCTTATGGCGCTGCTGGGATCAGGCTTTGATCCCGGAGTGACCAGCGTATTCGCGATCTATCTGAAAAAGCATCATCTGGACCGGATCGAGACGCTGGATATCCTCGATTGCAATGGCGGTGACCATGGCCAGCATTTCGCGACGAACTTCAATCCCGAGATCAATATCCGCGAGGTGACGGCGGTTGCCCGGCATTGGGAAAATGGCGATTGGGTGGAAACCCCGCCGCTGTCGCACAAGCAGAGCTTCGACTTCGACCAGGTGGGACCGAAGAACATGTACCTCATGTATCATGAGGAAATCGAATCCCTGAAGACGCATATTCCGGAAATCCGCCGCATCCGCTTCTGGATGACCTTTGGCGATGCCTATCTCAAGCATCTGGAAGTGCTGCAGAATGTTGGGATGACGCGGATCGATCCGGTCATCTACGAAGGCAAGGAGATCATCCCGCTCCAGTTCCTGAAAGCCGTTCTGCCGGAGCCCGCAAGCCTTGGTCCCACCACCAGGGGCAAGACCAATATCGGCGACATTGCGACCGGCGAGAAGGATGGAGCGCGGAAGACCTTCTACATCTACAATATCTGCGACCATGAAGACGCCTATGACGAGACGGGCAATCAGGCGGTGAGCTACACCACCGGTGTTCCGGCGATGATCGGTGCCGCCATGATGCTGACCGGAGCCTGGAAGGGCGAAGGCGTATTCAACATCGAGCAGTTCGATCCCGATCCCTTCATGGACATGCTGAACAAGCATGGTCTGCCTTGGCAGGTGAAGGAATTGGCGGGTCCGTTGGAGTTTTGACCAAAGCCCTCGCCCCTTCAGGGGAGAGGGTTGGGAAAGGGGAACACCCCCTCAGACCTGGAATGCGGAGAGGCGGCACTCCCCCTCTCCCCGGCCCTCTCCCCTGAAGGGGCGAGGGCGTTGGAGAATTTAATGGAAACCAGAGCCGGCGATCCCGGAGCTTTCGCGCAGTTCGATCTGAGACGCGTGCCCTCACCCAGTTTCGTGGTGGATGAAGCCGCCATACGCCGCAACCTTGCAATATTGAAGGAAGTGCGTGACCGGTCGGGCATCCGCATGCTGGCGGCGCTCAAGGCCTTTTCCATGTGGTCGCTGGGAGACGTGGTCGCCGAATATCTGGACGGCGTCTGCGCGTCCGGAATTTTCGAAGCGCGCCTTGGCCGGGACCATTATGGCGGGGAAGTCGCGACCTATTGCGCCGGGTACAAGGAGGATGACCTGCGGGAGATATTGACGATCTCCGACCATATCATCTTCAACAGCCCGGCCCAGATTGCCAGGTTCCGTCCGCTGATCGAAAAGGCACGGGCGAAGGGTGGGCAGTTCGACATTGGCCTTCGCATCAATCCCGAACATCCCGAAGGCGAGGTCGAAAAATATGACCCCTGCCAGCGGCACAGCCGTCTTGGCCATCCGGTCAGCCAGTTGAAGGCGGCCGATCTGGAGGGCGTGTCGGGATTGCATTTCCACACGCTCTGCGAACAGGACTTCCTGCCCCTTGAACGGACATGGTCGGCGCTGGAACCGCTCATCAGGCCCTACTTCAAACAGCTCAAATGGCTGAATTTCGGCGGCGGACATCACATCACCCGCGCGGATTATCAGCGCGAAAGCCTCATCGCCTTCCTGCAGCAGGTCCGTGAAACGACCGGCCTGGACCTTTATCTGGAACCGGGCGAAGCCGTCGCTCTCGACGCAGGCATTCTCGTGGGCGAGATATTGGACGTCATGGACAATGGCATGCCGATCGCCATCACGGACGTCAGCGCCACCTGCCACATGCCTGACGTGATTGAAGCTCCCTACCGCCCGGCCATGCTGCATGAACGGAGCGAAGGACCGGCCGTCCGTCTTGGGGGGCCATCCTGCCTCGCCGGCGATGTCATCGGCGACTACCGTCTGCCCGAGTCGGCCCATGTTGGGCAGCGAATCGCCTTCCTCGACCAGGCGCATTATTCGATGGTGAAGACCAATACATTCAACGGAGTACCGCTGCCTTCCATCCATCTTTGGGACAGCGCGACAGATAAGCTCCGGGAAATCCGCAGTTTCCGCTACGAGGATTTCCGCAACAGACTTTCATGACATTTTTATGACAGTCTTTTTTTGATCCCCAGGGTTTACAGTCCGGACCCCCATTTATATATCGCCATCCGCTGCCCCATGGGACTTCCACCGCAAGGCAGCCTGATTGCCAAACGAACCACTGGAGGTCCCTTGAGTTGTACAAGCATCATAGCGCGCTGGGGATAGCTACTGCCCTCAACCCGGTTGATCCGGTAACGCTCATTCGTCCGCAGGCTGCACGCCGGGCTGCTCGATTCTTCGTTGAGAAGTTTCCGGGCAAGTCGCTCTATGCGGTGAAGGCCAATCCTTCTCCCGAGCTTCTGAAGACGCTCTGGGAGGGCGGCATCACGCATTATGACGTCGCGTCGATTGCGGAAGTTCGGCTTGTTGCCCGGACGTTGCCGGACGCCACCCTTTGCTTCATGCACCCGGTGAAGTCCGAAGAGGCGATCGCCGAAGCCTATCATGAACATGGCGTGCGGGTCTTTTCGCTCGACACGATGGATGAGCTTGCAAAGATCATGCGGGCCACCAACAGCGCGACCGACCTGTATCTGTGCGTGCGCATGCGGGTCTCATCGGACTATTCGAAGCTCAGCCTGGCGTCCAAATTCGGCGTTGAACCTGGCGAGTCCAAGGAACTGCTGATGGCCACCCGTCAGGCAGCGGACGCGCTCGGCATCTGCTTCCATGTCGGCAGCCAGGCGATGACGCCGCATGCCTATGTGCAGGCAATGGAGCGCGTACGCGCGGCGATCGTGGACGCGGCGGTCACGGTGGACATCATCGATGTCGGCGGCGGCTTTCCCTCGGTCTATCCCGGCATGGAACCGCCCGCGCTGGAGCTTTATTTCGATGCCATCGATCGCGCCTTCGAAAGCCTGCCGATCAGCTATTCGGCAGAGCTGTGGTGCGAGCCAGGCCGCGCACTTTCGGCGGAATATAGCAGCCTGATCGTGCGCGTGGAGCGCCGCCGGGACGAGGAACTCTACATCAACGACGGCGCCTATGGCGCGCTGTTCGATGCCGCGCATGTCGGCTGGCGCTTTCCGGTGAAGCTGCTGCGCGAGGACGAGAGCGAAGCGGAACTGGAAGCCTTCAGCTTCTATGGTCCGACCTGCGACGACATGGACCATATGGCGGGCCCCTTCCTGCTTCCGTCCGATGTCAAGGCTGGCGATTATATCGAGATCGGCATGCTCGGCGCCTATGGCTGCGCAATGCGGACCGCTTTCAACGGCTTTGGTTCCGGTGAGATCCACGAGGTCACGGACGAGCCGATGGAGAGCCTCTACCGCGAGGAAGTGAAGCCCAGCAAACGCCCCGCAACCGTGGTATCGATCAAGGGGTAATTGGGACGGCTTATTGGCGGCGGCTCGCTTATCGGGGCCGCTGCCACCATGGGCGAATCCACGTTTCGTGAAGAGAACCGTCGTCCCTGCGCAGGCAGGGACCCAGCTTTTTAGAGCGGCGAGCATGAAATCTGAATCGTTGGGGATTTCCATTTGCTGAGTTTTGTGATTCACCGTTTTTGGAGGTGGATCATGGGCAAGAGCAGTTCGGTTGATCTTCGGGTACGGATTGTCGGCGAGATTGAGCGTGGGCAATCATGCCGTGCGGCGGCGCGACGCTTTGGGGTGAGCGCGGCGACTGCGGTTCGCTTGGCGCAACGCAAGGCGAGGACGGGTTCACTGGCGCCTGCCCGGCAGGGCCGGCCGGCGGGGAGCGGATCGCTTGGAACCCATGTCGAGACGCTGGTCGGCTGGGTAGATGCCGATGGCGAGATAACGATGCCCGAACTGGCAGCGCGGCTCTTGGCCGAGCGCGGGGTGAAAGCCCACCCTGCCTCGCTGTCGCGGCTGCTGATCCGGCAGGGCTTTACCGTTAAAAAAAACGCTGCTGGCCAGCGAAACCGATCGCGCTGACATTGCCCGCGCACGGCGGGTGTGGCGAGCGCACCGCCAACCGTGGATGAAGAAGCGCCCGGAACGGCTTGTCTTTATCGATGAGACCGGGACAACCACCAAGATGACCCGTTTGCGGGGCCGGGCGCGCCGTGGCCAGCGGCTGAGGATGAAGGCCCCCTTCGGCCACTGGGGAACCCAGACCTTCATCGCAGCACTGCGCCATGACGGTCTGACCGCGCCCTGGGTGATCGACTGCCCGATGAACCGGCGCATCTTCGAGGCCTATGTCGAAACCCAGCTCGCGCCGACGTTGAAGCCGGGCGACATGGTCATCCTCGATAATCTCTCCAGTCACAAGAGCGAGAAGGCCGCTGCCATCCTCAAAGAACGCGGCGCGTGGTTCCTGTTCCTGCCGCCCTACAGCCCCGACCTCAATCCCATCGAAATGGCCTTCGCCAAGCTCAAGGCGCACCTGCGAAAAGCCAAAGCGCGGACCATCGACGCCTTATGGCAGGCCGTCGGCTCAATCTGCGAACTCTACTCACCCGACGAATGCCGGAATTACCTCAAAGAAACGGGCTATGTTGCAGATTAATCGCACCGCGCTCTAAAGCTTATGCAAAAGTCTGCCTTCGCGCAGAACGGCTTG